>JBQCJB010000695.1:0-14114 GCA_051953155.1 Aureliella sp.
TAGCCACGCCACCTTGCTTGGTTGGCGCTGTTCGTCCTGCTCATCGATGGTTGTTGGGCTATGCTTGCCGGTGATGCAGAGACAGTCGGGACGACTGTCCTACGTGGGAAAGCCGTCTCGGCTGTCATTGCCTTTTAGTAGCCACGCCACCTTGCTTGGTTGGCGCTGTCCGTCCCGCTCATCAATGGTTGTTGCTTTCTTGCATCGATTGAAACGTGAGTGGTAACGCTGACCCCTCACCCCCTAGCCCCCGCGCCCCGACGCGGGGCGAGGAGGAGACCGTTTGGTTTGGGGGGGGTGAAACGAAAAAGGCCGGTGGCCAAACTGGGATGTCTGGCGACCGGCCGCTCGAATCAAGGCTGCTGATCCAGGTGTGATTCTTTAGAACAAGAAGATCATGTCCGTTCCAAAGGCTGCCTGGCTGGGCATGAACAGACCCGTGTTCGGACTGATCTCGTTGGCGCCGACCGGGCCGGTGACGCCGTTCTTGTCCCAAACCCAGCGGACTTCCGGACGCATGATCAGGTTTGCGTTCGGACGGTAGTTCACGCCGAAAGTCTGGTTGTACAAGTCGGCGTTGTGAACCTGCTGGGTCGTGTAGTTGAACCACTCCGATCGACTTCCGACCGACCAACGATCGTTCAGAGAATAGATCAGGTAGTTGATCATTCCGAACGTGTTCCGCTGGACCGCGCCGGCTGCATTGTGCGTCTGCAGGTAGTCGGTCTGGATCAAGTGAGTCAGCTTGTCGCTCAGCTTGGTCGTGAGGATACCGCTGTGGATCGAGCCGCGTTCGCCAAAGTTCGGGCTGGCGACGTCGTCGTTGAACCGGCCCAAGGCATTGGTATAGACCAAGCTGGTCGAGTCGGTCAGCTGGCGCTTGAAACCGCTGATGTACGCATCGCCGTTGTCTTCAAAACCGCTGTCCCAGCCCATGACGTAGCCGTTCCAGAACGTCGTATCTTCGTCGACCGTCTAGGTCGAGAGCACGCCGGTATGAGTGAACGGTTCGGCGTTGTAGAAGGTGAACTGACGGCTGTAGAAGAAGTTGCCGGTGGCCTGGACGACTTCGTTACCGATGATCGTGAAAAAGTGACCGGCTTTGACCGACAGGTTGCCGTAGGCGACTTCGCCGTACAACTGCGGAATCGCGTGACCGTACGCTCCGCCATTGTCCCAGGTGTTGTCCCAGTGGCTGTTGGCGATGCCGAAGGACTGCGTGTCCGGTCCGTCGGTGCCGTAGACATAGTCGATGCGACCGCCGAGGCCCAGTCCGTCGCTGCCGTCAGCGATCCGCTCGGCGTACAGCCACTGCTGTTGCAGTTGGACGTGGTCGGCATAGTTGTTGAAGTTAGCCGGTGCTCCCGCGCCCGGGGCACCGGAGTTGTTCAGGATGCCCAGGCCGGCATTGTTGGCCGTATGGTAAGCGATCTGCGACCAGCCACCGATGTTGAAGCCCAGCACCGGATTTTGAAATAGCTTCCACTGTTGGCTGCCAGCCGAATCGCACGCGTCGTCGCAACCGCCGAGGCCGCATCCGATGTCGCAGCTGCTCGAGCATGCGCCGGGGGCGAGGTAATTGAGCGACGCATCCGGCTTGGCGGGCGCCTGGGCTGCGGGAGCCGGCTGCGAATCGCCTTGGACGACGGGAGCTGGGCTTTGCCCATCGCTGTCGGCCGCAGCCTGCGCATCGCTGGGCGATTGTGCGTAGTAGTTTGAGTAACCGGTCGACCGGTACGAGGTGGCTCGCGAGGTATTGACTTGTGCTTGCGCCGCTGCCCCGAATAGGGACGACGCAAGGGCGGCACAAAATGCCATTCGGGTCAGTTTCATATTTCCATCCTTGAAAATCACGCTTGTCTGATTGACAGCCTTCGTCGAACAAGGGCTCGGGCTGCTGGAGGACGAATTCCCAAGACCGCCACTTGGACTATGCAGACGTTTCCAACGCCTGCAGTCCGTCCTCCCTTGATCGCTGGGAAAAGTATCGGTGCTATTTCTTGCATGAATTAGGGGGAACAGCCGACTAACGGAAATACGCTTGAGTTGCTTTTTGATGATCCGTTAAAGTTTGACGATTTTGCTTATCTGCATGGCAATGAAAGATGCATGCATTGCAATCAGTCCCCCAACACGCCCCGCGCCGCCAGCTCGGCCATCAGCACCGCCGCGGCGCATGTGTTCCCACTGGGCAGGTCGGGCAGCACGGAAGCATCCGCAACGCGGAGCCCTTCGACGCCTCGGACCCGGAACTGGTCGTCGACCACTGAGTGAGTGTCGCGACCCGCTCGGCACGTTCCCACCGGATGGTAAATCGACTGGGCGAGCGTGCGAACCGATCGCAGCATCCCGGCCGCATCGCTGCGCCGCTCGCCGGGAATCAGTTGCCGCTCGACTAAGTCCCCTAACTCCGAAGAGGCCACCGTGTCCGAGATCCAACTAGCCGCCTGGCTGAAATCGAGTTGATCGGCTGCCTCTGCCAGATAGTTCGGATCGATTTCCAGCCGCAGCGCATCGCCGCTACCGGTTAACCGCACGCGGCCACGCGAGGCCGGGTGCAGCGGCGTTATGCCAATCGACATGCAGTCGGCCGGGGCAGGCAAAAGCGGATACTTCAAGTAGTGGGTCGGCGTGACGTGCAACTGAACCCGGGGCGTATCGGCTGCTTCGTCGTCGGCAGCATCAGCCAGCTGCACTTGGCCGAGCATCGCGCCGACTTCGGCCAGATTGCTGGCCAGCGGACCGGTGCCGCTGCGCCGGTAGCGCTGCCGCATTTCACGGCTGAAACGATACGGCAGACCCGCGAGCGTCTTCATCCTCAGCACGACGGGCATCACCAAATGGTCTTGCAGGTTCTCGCCGACTGCGGACGCATTGACCTGACATGCGATGCCGCACCGCTGGAGCTCGGCGGCCGAGCCTATGCCGCTGCGCAGCAGCAGTTCGGGCGAACCAATCGCGCCGGCGGTCACGAAGATCGCCTCGTCGGCGAAGAGCCGCTCGCGCGCACCGGTGGCCGACGTGATTTCGGCAGCCACTGCCCTGCCCTTCTCCAGCACGATCCGATGCACGTGGCAGCCAGTCCGGAGCGTTAGCCGACGCGGCGGATCGTCGGGCCCGGCGGCAGTCGCAGCCGCGGGAGCGACGCCAGCCAACAGCCGATCGGCGGTTGTTTGCCGCCGAGCATCAGTGGCGGTCAGCGCGTAACTCCCGCACACGTCGGCCTGTGCTTGAACCCACGGAGACCGCGGCGTCAAACCGGCCCGAGCGGCCGCTTCCAGAAACTCGGCGCACCAAGGATGTGTCTCGCGCACAGGTTCCAGATTCAGGCCGGTGATCGCACACCGCTGGCCGAGCGGACCGTCTTGTCCTTCAGGCGACTCGAACCGCTGGGCGAACTCGGCTAGCCACTGCGGCCAACGGCCGCCGACCAGCCGGCTCCAGCGCAGCAAGTCACCGCGGGACGGAGCCATGGCGATCAAGGCATTGATCGCGCTCGAACCGCCCAGGCATTTCCCGCGCGGCCAAGCCAGCCGACGGCCGGAGAGCGCGGATTGAGGCTCGGTTCGGTACGCCCAATCGAGGCGCGTGTTTTGCGCGCGCGGATACCAGGCCGGAACTCGCGTCCGCACATCATCGGTCGGCATTCCCGCTTCGACCAGCGCGACCGAGCCTTGGCCACTAGCCTCCAAACGATGCGCCAACCAACATCCTGCCGCCCCGCCGCCCAGGACGATCCACCGAAACCGCTCGCCAATCAACGTCAAGTCACCAGACCTTTGGTCACCATCATGAAGACGTCTTCCAAGGTGGGTTCCTTGTCATTGAAACTGCGCATTGGAATGCCTTGATGCACTAACTCGGTCATGATCTCGGAGATCCGCGCATCGTCGGCTTCCATCTCGACAACGACTCGGTTCCCTTCGATGTCGATCGAACGCATCTCCGGGCAAGAACGCAGCACCGATACGCCCGCCTCGGCTCGGTCCAGAAAACGGATGTCGAGCGTGCGATTGCGGCGCAGTTGGCGATAAACCGATTCGATCGGGCCATGCATCAGCAACTGACCGCGCTCGATGATGCCGATCGACGTGCAGCAGTCGGCCAGCTCCGACAGAATGTGGCTGCTGATGAGGATCGTCTTGCCCATCCGCCGCAGTTCTTTGAGCAGAGCCTTGACCTCGATGCGAGCTCGCGGGTCCAAGCCGCTGGTCGGTTCGTCGAGAATCAACACCGGCGGATCGTGCACCAAGGTCTTGGCCAGGCACAGCCGCTGCTTCATGCCGCGCGACAGCCCATTGACGTAGTCGTCGCGCTTGTGGGAAAGGTCGAGCAATTCGAGCACGTCGATGATGACCTGCTTGCGTTGCGAGCGGCCGATTTTGTAGGCGACTGCAAAGAAATCCAAGAACTCCCAGACCTTCATGCCGTCATAAACCCCGAAGTCGTCGGGCATGTAACCGATGCTGCGGCGGACGGCCAGCGGATCCTGGTTGACGCTGTGCCCGTTAACGGTCGCATCACCTCTGGACGCTTTTAAAAGCGTCGCCAGGTAGCGGATCGTCGTGCTCTTGCCCGCGCCGTTGGGACCGATGAAGCCGAACATCTCACCGGCGTCGATCTTCAACGACAGGTTGCCCACGGCGGTGAAGTCGCCGTAGTCTTTTCCAAAGTCGTACAGTTCAATCATGCTGTTACTCAGCGGGCGGCGGTTCGGGTTCGTTCAGATCGGGCAAGTTCGGCAGGCGGCTAATGATCTCGCGATCGGGCGTCAACTCGGTCCAGTTGGCCGGCCGCAAATGCGCGAGCACGACCGTGCGGGAATCCAGCCTCCCATCGGCCGGCTCGATGATGATCTTGCCCGGTCGATCGTCGGTGTAACCTATCAAACGCACCTGTCCAGCCACCAACGGGACAGCCGAGAGCAACTCCCGCAACAGCCCGCCGACGACCAGGCCACCCGCCTCGGACGGACCGCCGGGCGCCACACCGTTCTCGTCGCTCGGAGCTTTGTCATCGGCCGCGTCGGCCGCATCAAGCGTCGGATGGCGGGTGATCGCCGCTTGGTTCCAGTATTGCCAGGGAGCGTCGTCGCCGGCCGCTGCGAAGCGGACGCGATGCGTTTGGTTGTCGGTCATGTCACCGATCCAGGCGAACTGGCCTTGGCCGCTGCTGGCCTTGCGCACCAGGCAACAGCTCTTCAGCGCCAGCCCGGTTTCGTTCTTGACAGCGGCTCCTTCCGGCGTCTGGTCGTCGACTCCATAAAGCAGACCGCCGCCGAGCGTCACCATCTGTTCCGAATGCAGCATCTCCGTCGAATTGGAGTACACAGTCACCGGTTCCAGGCGGATGCCAGCCGAGGTTCCGAACTTGGCGGAAATCTTCTGCACTGGGCTGGCGTTGCGTCGCTGCGAGCTGCGCGAGATGTCGCCCAGTGGCAGAGCGACACTGCCGCGCTCAGGAAACTCCAACGCATAAGGAGTGGACAGCGAAGTATACAGGGCTGCGTAGTTGGTCACGTGCCCGCGCGGATATTCACCGTGCAGTTCGATCAGCCCGATCTCGGTCGTGCGTCGCGCAAAGCCGATGTCCAAGCGGGCCACGCGCGTGACGATCACGACGCCGATCAGCGCGATTACCGGGGCTGCGATCCAAGCCCACTCCAGACGCCCGAGCAAGCGGAACACCAGCCAGTTCAGCGGGACCAGGACCAGCAAGTAGCCGCCCAATAGAAGGCCGATCGTCCAGCGATCGGGCAGGACGATACCGGCTGCGTCGCGCAAGGTGCTCAGCGCGCTGAACGCAAACCCCGACGTGTCCGACCAGGCGCCGCCGTTGGCCGACCACTGCACGGCTTCCGGGGACGATTCGGTGAAGCTCCGCGTCGGTACTGGCGGCGTGATCTGCGGTAAATCGCCGGCTCGTCTCGGGTTGGCTCGTTCGAGCAACTCGCGCTCGCTTTGGGCGGCGAAACTACTGGCCCGCGCCGATGCGTTGCGCGCCAGCGGCATGTCGCGCGAGGCGATGCGCAGCTGTGAATTCAAGCGCGGATCGCGTTCCATTGATCCGAACGGCTCGTCCCACAACTGCACCAGAGCGTTGGCGGACTTGGAAACCTTGCGGGCCGGGCGGCGGAGTAAGCCTGTTGAAAAGAAACTCGCGTAATACTTCCAGCGATACAGCCGCTGTTCGCGCAGCGGAAAACCGGTGACGACAACTCGGCCGCGGCCAACCGCTCGCTCCGCGACCAGTTCCGCGGTGTGCGGCAACCAAGATCCTTCCGGACTGAGCTTCATCTCCAGCCCCGGAACCTTCGAACCGACGATCTCGATCGGTTCGGTCGCCGACGAGGTCCGGTCGGGAACGATCCACTTGTTCAGCGGAGCAAAGTCTTCGGTCGCCAATTCGATCGTGGTGCCTCCGGTGATCGGCAGGTACGGCACCAGAAAACTGTTCTGCAGGCGCGCCCAACTGCTCGGACCGCTGATGACCAACTGGCCTCCCCAGTGCAACCAATCGATCAGCGCATGCTTCTGGTCTTCCGAAAGATCATCGGGCGCTAAATCATCCCAGACGATCACCGCCGTCGTTGTCATCGTCAGCATCGATGTCGGCAGGGCGATCTTGCCGGCATCGCTACCGCACAAGATGACGTGGTAGCTGCGAGTCCGCTCCTCGAGCATCATGTCCGACCCGCGCCATAAGGCCAAGTCCGTAGACGACAAGAAGGCGTAATCCAGTGGCTTGGGCGAGACGACGACCATTAGGAATTCAGCGTGCTTCAGCTCGTTGGTCGGAAATGGTTCCTGCAACAGCGGTGTCAGTAGCGAGCGCGACAGCAAACTGCTTCGCAGGCGCAGGGCGGTCGAAACCGGGTTGAGCGGATCGACGGCGATGCTGGTCGTCGGTACGAAGTACTGCAAATCGATCGTCTTGGTCTGCCCCTTAGGTAGAATGGTCGGCCGCGCAAATTCGGCCACCACGTTCGTTCCGGGGATGTTCAGCACCTTATCGGCCCCGCGGAGCACATCGCCCGTGGCGACCACCTGCAAGTCCTCGCGGTTGGACTTCACCTGCCGCACCGTCTCGACCCAGTGTCCCGGTTTGGCGGAGATAGTTTTAATTTCGCTATCGGCCGGTAGTGACAACAGCTGCGATGCCTGGATCGCTTCCTTCTGCTCGCGAGCAAGCTTTTCTTGTTCTTCTCGCGACAGCTGTTCGGCGCGCGGGCCGATGCAGCCGCGACATCCAGCGGAGCTGGTCAGGCAAGCGATCGCCACCAACCACAGCGGCAGCGCCCACGGGGCGAGCCACCACCGCAGCTCGCCCGGCCTCGAGCGACCACTTGAAAAACAACAGGAAACGTTCGTCGGCGCGTTGCCGTCCATGTGCTGGTCCCAGTCTTATAAACCGGCCTTCAATTCGATGACTGCGGCTCCCGGACGTTTGTCGGTGCGGACCTGACAACCAAAGCTCTCTCCGGCTTGTGGAATCACCAACCCGAAGACGATCCGGTGTTCGCCCTCGGACAATTCGATGGCCTCATCGGCACCGGGCGTCGGTCGCGGACGACCGTCGATCCAGGTCGATACGGCGCTCCGCGGCGCCGTCAGTTCCAACCAGATCTTGCCGGGCTGCCGACAATCGACTTCGAAACTGGCGAAGCCCACCGGCGGATTTTCGCGGTGCGGCTGGAAGGCGGGCAACTCGGCCAGAGGCAAGCGCCCGGCGACCGTACTGGCCAGCGGCGACCAGACCAGCTCCGGCGCACCGGAGGCAGCCGAATCGAGACTCGTGCGATTGAGCAGCGTATTGGCCGCAGGCGACCAGTTCAGCACTGCCCAGTTGCGCACCCACGGCGCCGTGTCGACGGTCAAAGCAGGTGTGCGTCCCAGATCCATCAGGAAACGCGTCAGGTCGACCAGTTCGCTCTCCTTGAGATTGTCGACCAGTCCGCCAGGCATGATCGAGCGGCCGTTCTGGATCGCTTCGATGGCATCGACCGACAACGTCTGCTCCGATCCGTCGGCCAGCACGAGCTGCAGCTGCGTATCGGTGCGGGATTTTTGCAGCCCGCTGATGACGCGGCCGTCGTCGGTCAGGACCGACAGCGTTTGAAAACCTTCTTTGACTTTAGCATTCGGATCGATCAGCGACTGAATGATGTACTCGGGAGTGGAGCTGCCGCCGAGACTGACGAGATTCGGGCCGATCGCTCCGCCGCTTTGGCCGATGGAGTGGCAACGGACACACTGCAGACGAGCCTGCCGGTAGATCGCCTCGCCGCGGATCGGGTCACCGTGCGCGGTCGCTGCCTCGACGATCGTTTTGCCCCAGGCATCGGACCACTTCCAGCCCAAGGCATCGAACTTCATCGCCGCCGTCACCTCGGCCAGGAAGGCATCGTCGCTGCGCGGCGCGTTGCGGAGGGCCGCGATCAGCACGCGCGCACCGTCGGCCGTCCACTGCAGTTTTTCGATCGCCGCCAAACGTTTGCGGATCGCGTCGACGCCCCCGGCGCGGGCGACCAGTGCGGCCGCCGCCACGTCCCCAGCGGCCGAATCGCTGGCCTGCAGCCTGGCCAGAAAATTGAGGGTCAGCTCGGCGGCGGCGTTGGGATCGAAGGCATTCAGCGCCGCCAGCCCGGCGGCGCGCAGGGCCGGCGCGGCCTGGTCATCGGTCGCGCGCTGCCGTACGGCCCGGCGGGCATTCGCTTGAGGCAACCGGGCCAAAGCCGCCAAGGCTTGGCCGGCCAACGGCGCATGGCCGGCTTGTTCCAAATCGGCTAGCCACTGGATGATCAGCTGGTCGCAGCTGCCGCATTGCCATGCACCGGCCAGTTCCACCAACTGAGCTCGATAGGCGTCGGCGAGTTTGTCATGGGCGCTCGGCCGCTGCGCGGTGTCGGAGGCCAGGGCCTGCGCGAGGGCCGTGCGCAGGAGCGCATCGGCCCGGTCCGGTCGCACGTTGCGCGATTGGGTAACGCGACCGAGCGTCGACAGATAATCGGTGCGAGCGGCCGAAGAGATGTTCTCGGCGTTCGTCAACCACTCGAGCAGATCGCTTAGCGCATCGGGAGCTGCTTTCTGTGCAGCCAGTTCGACGATCGGCGCGGTCACACTTTCGGCAGTGCGACCTTCTCGCAGCAAGTCGATCAGCGGCCGGGCTACCGCCGGCTGTGTGGCTGCGTCGGCCAGCAAACGCAATTTGGCGAGATCGTCCTGCACCTTCAAACTTCCGGACTTGAGTGCGTCCAGCCAGACGGGCTCGCTGGCCCGCGCGGCGTTCCACAGTGCGAAAGCGAGAAACTGGTCCTGGCCGGGCCGGGCGGCGACATCCAGCAATCGCTCGAGCGCGGGCAGCGACTTCAGTTGGCCGAGTCCGGTCACGGCTTCCAACGCGACCTGATCGTCCGCATCGCCTGCAGCCTCGCTGAGCCAAGCGAGCGCATCGGGCAACTGGTCGTGGAGCCGCGCGGTAGTGCGCACTGCCACGGCGCGAATGTGCGGGTCGGCGTCGCGGAGAAGTCGCTTGATCAACGCCGCGTCGACCTCGCGGGCGGATAACTCGACCCATAACTGTTCGAGCCTGCGCAGGGAGGCTTCTTCACTCTGCTCCGCGGACTGGACGAATTTTTCAAGCGCGGCCTGGCGCGGTTCGACTGGACGCGCGGCCAGTTCCATGCGGGCGAACTGGCGCACCCACAGTGCCGAATCGCGCAGCAGTCCGCACAGTGCCGCCTCGTTCATGTGCGCGTAGTCCGGACGCTTCAAAGGCTTGTGCCCTTTGGCGGTGATGCGCCAGATGCGACCGTGCTCGGTGTCGCGGCGCGGATCGCGGAAGTCGACTTCACCGTGCTGGATAATCGGGTTGTACCAATCGGCGATGTAGATCGCTCCGTCGCCTCCCATCTTGACGTCGATCGGACGAAAGGCGACATGCTGGGTGCGCACCAGTTCGGGCAACTGGACGCTGCGATAGCCGCTGCCCTGACGGGCGATCTCGAACAGGCAGACGCGGTGCGAACGAAAATCGTTGGTGACCAATCGCCCTTGCATCTCAGCCGGCATCGCGCCGCCGCTGATGATCTCCAGACCGCTGTGTTTGGGACTGCCCGGGTTCAAGCCGCTGAGCCACCGCTGGGCACCGGGGGAAGTAACAAATACAGCCTCGGGAAAGACATAGTTGATGCCTTCGAAGTACGCGCCGTCGGTCGCCAGCGACTGTCCAAAGCCGTCGATCGCGTGACCCCAAGGATTAACGAAGCCTTTGCAGAAGACCTCCAGTCGATTGGAGTGCGGATCGAAACGCCAAATGCCGCCACCGTCCAAGTGTTGGACTCCGTAGGGCGTTTCGACGTGGCTGTGAATGTAAATCGACTGGTTGAACATCATCCAACCGTCGGGCGCCCACCGCAGCGTATGCAGCAAGTGATGCGTGTCTTCGGTGCCAAAGCCGCTGAGGACCGTTCGCCGCCGGTCGGCCCGACCGTCGCCGTCGCGATCCTCCAGATGAATCAGTTCCGTGCTGTTGGCAACATACACGCCGCCATCACCGGGCAGGATGCCGGTCGGGATCAGCAGGTCGTCGGCAAAGACCTGATGGTGCTCGGCGACGCCGTCGCCATCGCGATCCTCGAGCACGACGATCTGGTCCGAAGGCTTGGCACCGGGCTCGATCTGCGGGTAGTTCCGGCTCGAGGCGACCCACAAACGGCCCTGGGCATCGAAGTTCATGTGAATCGGCTTGGCGAAGGCCGGGTCGGAAGCAAACAGATTGATTTCAAAGCCTTCGCCCACTTCCAGCGCCGCCTGCTCCAGTCGCGGATCGGCCGGCGGAATGTCGCGCAGATCGCGCTGGGCCCACGCGCGGCCAGCGAGCGAATCGAAGCCTGCCGGGGCTCCCAGTCCTATCCCCAATGCGACAGCGACCGAAGCCAGCCGACGGGCTAGCCAACGGAGGCGAGGTCCAGTCTCAGCTCGACCTCGACCTGCGGACAACCACATGCTTCACTCCCCAAGCCAAAACTGCTATATCATCCATCCGTTGTGCGCCCGCCCGGAGCTTCCGCCTGCCTGAAGTCCAACGCGACTGCCTGGCGGCCAGCCGCGCCGTCGGCCGAAGACGCTCTCGGCGGGCCGGTATCGAAACGACCAGTTTACTTTACTTTGGAAGTCGATGGGAAACTCGCCGTTTGCCAGTCTGCGGTTGTATCGAAACCCGTTCGGAGAGCTGACCCGCGCCGAGCGAGCGGAACTAGCGCAGATCGACTTGGGCGATTGCCTCAGCCGGTTGACTCACGAGCGATCCGTTTTGCAGATCATCGGACCGTGCGGCCATGGCAAGACGACGCATCTGTTGGCGATCGAGCGCGCCTTGCCACAGAGCGCTTATGTGTACTTTCCCGAAGATGGTTTCCAACCGCCATTGCCGAAGACGCGGCCGCTGCTGGTCGACGAGGCACAGCGTCTCGGTTGGCGTCGCCGCCGCGAGTTGCTCGCCGGCCCCGGTCCCTTGGTCATCAGCACTCATGTCGACCTGGAACGGAAGCTGCGCCGCGCGGGCTTCGAGGTATGGACGCTCGACCTGGCCCGGCCCAAGTCTCCGTCCCAGATCCTGAAGATCCTCAACGCGCGCATCGCCGCCAGCGGCGTCCAAACGGAGACTGGCAAAGCCGCACCCCCGGAATCGCTCTTTCTGAAGATCGAACAGGTAGTGGCTCTGCAGCAGCGCTTCGGTTCCAATATCCGTCTCATCGAGCACCACCTCTACGAAGCGTTCCAGCGCACGGCTGGCAAAGGAGAACCATGGCTGCCTGCAAGCTAGTGATTCGTTTCGATGACCCGCGCCCGCGCTCGGGCGGCGAACCGATTACCGGAACGATCACGGTGCGTTCCGACAAGCAGGTCCATTGCAAGGCCTTGATCGCCAAGTGCATTTGGAGCACGCATGGGCGCGGCAACATCGATTCGGGCGAAGTCGACAGCCAGGTCTTGTACGAAGGCCCGTGGCAAGCCGGCCAGGAGGTCAGTTACCCGTTCAAGCTCAATACGGCTGCCTGGCCGCCGACCTATTACGGCAACTACCTCAACGTCGGGCATTACGTGACGGCCCAAGCCAAGCTCTCCTGGGCGACCGATCCGAAAGCGCAGGTCGAATTCCCGGTCACCGCCCTGGCGGCTCCTGATGATTTGAAGCCTACGACTGGGCCGACCAAGCCCAGCGGTATCATCGGGTTGGTTATCGGCGGCATTTTGGCAGTCATCGTCCTGGGCGTGTTCAGCGCCTTTCTGATTTTCCTGCTGCCGCTGATCGCCGTCATCGCTGCGCTCGTTTGGTTCTTTCGCAGTTTTCTCCCCAAACGCATCACCGGCCCGGTCGTCTGCGAACTGAAAACGCCCAAGGCCACCGCCGGCGGAAAAGTCGAAGCCCACATGCAGTTCACTCCCGGCAGGACTTCGACGATCAACGGCATCGACTGGACGATCAGCTGCGTCGAGCAGTGTTCCTCGGGCTCGGGCAGCAACCGTCAGACGCATCGCTATGAAGTTCTGAAAGAGACGACGCGCGTCAGCGAGCGACTGGAACTGAAGGCGGGTCAAACCTACTCGTTTGACTTCGCTTATACGTTACCGGCCGACGCGCCACCGTCGCTGAAGTTCAGCGACAATCAGGTCGACTGGATCGTTCAAGGACGGATCGACATTCCGAGTTGGCCAGACTGGGTGAAGAAACTTCCCGTGGCCGTCGCTCCGGGCGCCGGCGCGGCTGGACAGACCCTGGCAACTGAGTCCGCCGGCACGTCAGCCAATTTCGGCGGCCCAGCCGCAGCTGCCCCCTTGGCTGCCGGCGCTCTGCCTCCGGTCGTCGCGCCCACGCTGGACGTACAGAAGGCTCAAGCCGACGAGGCTTGGTTTCGCGAGGTCATCCAGCAGATCCAGCAGTCGCAGCACGATCAGCGGCAGTTGGCGATCGTCATTTCGGCCATCCGCCAGTTCCAATTCTCGATCACCGCGATCATCGAAGACGAGATCGACACGCCCGAGTTCGAAGACCCCGAAGAGTTCGAACGCCTGGACGACTGGGAATGGTGGACGGCCTTCTGTCCGGCGCAAAACGTTGCGCTGGCGCTCGCCTGGAACGATTACCCGGCCAGCATTCGCCCAGGCGCTTCCTGGACGGGCACTGCCTCAATCGTCGGCTACGACATCGACGCCAAGCGGATCCTGATGGTCGTCGAGGGCGAAACCTAATCGCCCGCGCGGCTGACCCTAGACAAAGTCGGTCACCGCGCGGCTCGCGGATCACAGGGCATCGCCCGCGCTGAAGCGTTCGCGGTGCAAAGAAATTTGTCTACCGCTTCGACTGGCCTTCAATGACGTCGCACAGTTGCTGGACCGAACGAATCTCGCCGGTCAGCACGGTGTTGGCGAAGACCAACTTGGGAATCGGCCCGGCGCCCATCTTGCGATAGATTTCGACATGCTTGCTGATGTAGCGCGAGGCGTTGGGCTGAGCGAGTTCTTTTTCCAGTTCGGCCGAGCCGACCAACTGGGCCGCCTTGGCCTTAGCGATAGCCGCCGACGGGACGGGTTCGGCGCTCATCAGCCACTCGTGATACTCCTGAAACTTGTCGGGAGCGACACGCCAGACGGCGATCGCGTACTTGGCCAGTTCGCAAGATTCTCGGTGGCTGGGGTGTTCGCTGGTGACCGTGTCGTTGCAGGCTCGGCTGAGCGGTACGGCCAGCACGATAATGGCCAAGTCGTCTTTGTAGCGTTCGCGCGCCCCACGGATCGTCTGCTGCGTGGCTCGGCAGTGCGGGCAGGTGTAATCGAACAGTTCGACGAAAATGTGCTTGGCATTGGGTGAACCGATGATCGGCCACTGGTGCGCTTTGAGTTTGACATTGGCCGAAGCGACTTGAACCAACCGATCGTTGCTGGCGGCGGCGGCTGCGTCTTGCGAAGCTGCACCTTGGCCCGCTGCAGGCGTATTTTGCTGAGCCGCTTGGGCCGCGGGAGCCGCACTACCGGCCGGCGTTTCGGAACCGACTTGCGCGGTCAGCAACAGGGCGGGTTGGAACAGGAGGCTCAGTTGGGCGCCCCAGCGCT
>JBQCJB010000696.1:0-4184 GCA_051953155.1 Aureliella sp.
GTTCGACCAGATCGTGCGGGCCGTGGCGCGCGAGACGATCGAGCGCTGCCGCATCGTCGGCGGCTTGGCGATCCTCGAGAACGGATACGAGGAAACTGCCGAACTGGTCGGCATCGGGCCGCGCGAAATCGAACAGACCGAGCCGCAGTTGCTCAAACGCGTGCAAAGCTGGGCTCCGCGGCTGCCGAGCGACAATCTCGAACTGCTGATCGTCGATCGCATCGGCAAAGAGATCAGTGGTTCGGGAATGGACACCAACGTCATTGGCCGCAAGTTCAACGATCACGCAGCCATGGGAGATGAACGCCCGGATATTCATAACATCTACATTCGCGGACTGACCACGGCCACGCATGGCAACGCTACGGGCCTGGGAATTGCCGAGCTGTGCCATCGCCGCGTGGTCGACAACATGGACGTGCCGACGACGCGCATGAATTGCTTGACAGCCGGGCACGTCACCGCCGCGATGATCCCGATTGACTTTCCGAACGATCGCGAAGCCCTCTCGGCGGCTTTTGGTATGGCGGGCATGCTCACGCACGAACAAGTCCCGGCGATGTGGATCCAGGATACGCTGCACATCGAAGAGATCGAGTGCAGCCAAGCTCTCCTGCCGCAGCTTTCGCAGCTGGAGAACGTCGAAGTTATTCGTCCGTGCACGCCACTGGAGTTTGACGCGGCGGGCGATCTGCTCGAGCGTTTTGCGTGAGCGCACCCGTCTAAGCGGCCGCCGCGGCCGCGAACATTCTCGCCGCCCCTTAGCGTACGGGGCGAAGCACGATGCGGCGGATATCCATGACTGCGACGCCCGGTTTGCTCTGCGGCTTCACGGCCAGCGTTTGCTCGCCAGCGGCCAGTTCGACTTGACCGATCGTCCGCAGGATCATGTTCTGAAAATGCCCCGTATCGACCACGGTGAATTTTAGAGGGGCTTGCCCGCTGATCTCGACGTGCACTTCCGCTCCGCCAGCCCCTTGGCCGCAGCCTTGCTGGATTTCGACTTCATAAGTCCCCGCGGCCGGAGGCGTGAATATCCACTCCGCCCAGTCGTTGGGATTGGTCCAGAAGCCGAGCACATTCTTGTGGGACTCGCTTTCGTAGCGCAGCTTTTCGCCGTGAACGATCGCGTCTTTGGCGTGCAGTCGGATGTCGCCGCTGGCCGGTGTGACGTGCGGCTTGCGCCCGGCAATTGCCTGGTTCATCGCTTTGCGCCAATCGGCCCAGAGAGGAAAGGTAGCCGCAGCCGTCGCTGCAGGTATCAGCTTGGACGAATCCTGCTGGCCATAGATTTGATCGTGCAGCTTCGCATCAAAGTCGGGATTCGGCGTGAGCATCTGGGCACCGATGCGGGTTCGCCAAGCGGCTAACTGGTCGCGCATCTGGGCGGCGCGCTGCGGTTCCTGTTCGGCCAGGTTGTGTTTTTCGCCCGGGTCGCCCTTCAGGTCGTACAGTTCCAGCGAACCATCTTCGAAATTCTCGACCAATTTCCAGTCGCCCAGTCGCATCGCGCCGGCCGGCCGTCCGCCTTGATTGGTGTAGTTCGGGAAATGCCAGAACAGCGGCCGCTCGGAGAGCGGCTTGCCTTGCAGTAACCCCATCAAACTTACGCCGTCCAGTGGACCGACCGTCTTGGCCACCTGGATACCGGCCGCCTCCAAGAGCGTCGGCACCAGATCGGTCAACACGACCGGCGCGTCAACGGTTCGTCCAGCTTCGGCCACGCCGGGCCAACGTATGATCAGCGGTTCGCGAAGGCCACCTTCGTAGACATAGCCCTTGCCGGCTCGGTACGGCGTGTTGTGCGTCGCCGGCGTCCCCGGAGATTCGAGCACATGCAAGCCACCATTGTCGCTGGTGAAGATAAAGATCGTCCGCTCGCTCAAGCCCAGTTGATCGACCTTGCGCACCAATCGCCCGACGGCATCGTCCAGCGTTTCGATCATGGCCGCGTAGGTCGGGTGGAACGCGCCGCGATTGCTCTCGATCAGCTCCGGCTTGGCTCCCAGCGGAATATGGGGATTGTTGTGTGGCACGTAGCAGAAGAACGGCTGGTCGCGATGCTCTTCGATGAATTTTTCGGCTGCCCGAGTAATCGCATATTCACCCTTACCCCCTTCGTCCGCGCTGGGTTTGGTGTTGGCCGGCGGCATGACGACGACGTCAAAGCCTTGCCGCTCGGGGCCGAACGCTTCTTTGTTGCCCAAGTGCCACTTGCCGAACAGGCCGGTCGCATAGCCGGCATCGCGCAACCATTCGGCCAGCGTTCTCTCCTCCAGCGGCAGCTGGCCTTCGATGACCGGTTGCAGCAGTTTTTGCGAAGGAGCATCGGGGCGGCCGGGCAAGTAGTTCGTCAGGTGCAGTCGCGCCGGCGACTTGCCGGTCATCAGCGCGGCCCGCGACGGCGAGCAGATCGGCTGGGCGGTGTAAGCCGTCGTGAAGCGAAGTCCACTGGCCGCGAGAGAGTCGAGCTGCGGCGTGCGCTGGTCCTGGCGGCCATAGCAGGCCAGATCGTTGATCCCCAGGTCGTCGGCCAGCACCAGCACAATGTTCGGTTTGTCGGGGCCGGCCGCCTGGGCAGACAGGGCCGCGCTCGCCAGGGCTAGCACGGTAACCGCAGTCGCAATTCGGCCATTCCAACGGAAGCGTGCGTCCATCTTTCTGTCCCTTCTCTGACTCTAGCTGTAGCTCACAATCAGGCTCCGCCTCGAGCTTGGACACGGACACTAACTCTAGTTCTAGTTCGGGCTCTAGTTCTAGCTCTAGCTCGGGCTCTCGGCGGCAGGGGGCGCGACGACGGCTGGCTTGCCGCCGCGGACTTTGACAAACCCCGAGATGCAAACGATGACTGCGGCCAGCAAGACGATGATCTTCAACCACTTGGCGCGTTCGGCGCGCATGCCCTCGAAGGCTCGCGAGCGTCCGACCAGGGCCGACGCGATGAAGAAAACACCCAGGGCCAGCAGAATCTTCGTGCCCAACAAGGCATGGTACAGCGAGTCGCCCTTGTGATTGGGCAATTGCCGAACGAAATTGTAAAAGCCGGTGACCAGGAAGAGCAGAATTCCAAGATGAATAAAGCGTTTCCAGCGACCATTGATCGCGTCGCGCAGTCGCTCGTGCTGTGCGCTGTCGAGCTGTTGAGCGGTGGGCAATAGGACGAACGCCATGAAAGTGCTGCCGCCGACCAGTACAATCGCAGTGGCGACGTGTGCGATCCGTGAAATGACGTCGATGATAAGCTGACTATCCATGTTGTCCTGCTGGCGGTGGGGCAATGGTCACGAAACGTTTGTCAATTGACCACAAAAACTAACGAAATGGGGTCTGCGATGGGCACCAATTCTAAGCTACGAAGCGCCGGGCCGATAGCGACCCGCGGGGCCGCCCTGCTCGCTTGGCTGTGCGTCTGGTCCATGGGCGGCGTGGCCGTCGCCCAGCCACAGGCCGCGCCGCTGCAGCGCGCGCAACTACAGGCCGCCACGCAGCCAATAGATCCATCACCCCTGGATCACTCGCCGCTGAAACTTCCCGGAGTCATTCGGCTGCCGATCGGAGTGACGCGGGCCTCGCGACCGATCGAAGCGTTCATCACCGACGATGACCTGGACATCCATTCGCCCAAGAACCGCTGGCTGATCGTGGCGGGACTAGACGGATCGGTCCATACGGCCCAAGCGGCCATCCACGTAATGGAGCGTTTCTACACTCTGCCCGAGTTCGAACCGCTGCGCAAGCGCATCGCTCTGTCGGTCGTCCCGGCTGGCAATCCCGACGGGCTTGCACTGGGCCTGCGCAGCAGCAACGGTTCGGGCGGTGACCCTTCGCGCGGTTATCCTCCGCCGGGCGACGCCTATGTCAGCCCGACCGCACCGGAGGCTCAGTATCTTTGGCGCTGGATCGGCATGCAGGCTCCTGACCATGTTTTCGAGTTGGTCGAAGGACCGGCCAACCACGTTGTTCCGGCCGCAGCGCGTCCGAGCGACACACTGGCCGCGCAGTTGGAAAAAGTTCCGGCGTGTCAGGTCGGTTTGATCCCGGCGACCAGTTGGTCCGTGCCACCGGGCAATACGACTCCATTTGCGGAAGTCGCTCAGTTGCTGCTGCAGGAGATCGCGCGCGGCAACGCGTCGCTCGACCAGGTGCACAAGTCCGCCGCGCGGCGCTAGCTGGAAGGGCGCGAT
>JBQCJB010000697.1:0-6116 GCA_051953155.1 Aureliella sp.
TTGAATAAAAAAGGGAGCGAAGCGTAGTTTTTTTTGCTTGCCGAGCGCAAACTGCGGCCTAAGATTCTACACGCATTCTTGCGGAAATCTCAGGGGCATCGCCGGTTTAACGCAGTCGTCACAATCGTTATCCGAAGGCGCCGAAGAGCCTGAAAAGTTTCACAAACATTCAACAACAGACACGGACGCATTGACGGCGAAACGGTTCGTCGCGTCAAGTACGTACAGGAGCTCCCCCGCGAGCTTCAGTGCACGGCGCGAGATGAATCGCATCGCTCCATTGAGCATGGAAGCCTTAACCTGACCGGATAGCCTAGACGCTCCAAGTCGGAGAGCCCTACATGCCCATGCGAAAACTCGTGATCTCCTTCATGCTGCTCTCCACAGTGACCTGTGGAATGCCGGCACGCACTGCGCAAGCGGGGCCGCTGTTCGATTGGCTGTTCTTCGGTCATCATCGCCAGCCTGCCGCCCCAGCCTACGCAGTCGGTTATCCGGTCCCCGTAGCCACAGGTTACGCCCCGTATGTCGCCGGCTACGTGCCCTACGCGAGCGCCTACGCTCCGTATGCGTCTGCGTATGCGCCCTACGCTGCCCGCTATGCGCCGACCGTCGCGGTCGCTCCGCAGGCGATCGTCACCAGCCCCGTTGTTACGGCACCGACGATGGCTGCACCGGCAGTGACAGCTCCGACGGTCACCGGCGGTTACGGAACTTATTATGGAGCGAACCTGCCGGTGGTCGGCGGCGCTGGCTACGGCTACCTCGCACAGCGTCCGGCCGAAACGGCGATCGCCGCTGCGCCGGCTGTCGTCCCGTCGACCGCGCCGGTGACGTTGGTGCCCGACTATCGCACGACGACCAGTCGTACGCCTGTAACGTACTATCGCCCGCTGATGACGACCGACCCGACGACCGGCGCACAGGTCGTGACCATGGCGCCGTGCACATCGTACGAATACCAGACGCAGCGCGTGCCGACACTCGGCCTGACCCAGGTTTATAACGGCGGGGCCACGCTGCCAGCGACGACCGCGGTCGCGCCGCCGGTTTCGCCGACATATACCCTGCCCCGCGGCGGTGTGCCCTTGGCCGGCCCGCTGCCCAGCACTCAGCCGTACGCGACAGCCTATGGCACGTACCCGGCCCCGGGGACGACGACGGTTACGCCCGTCGCGCCGACGACCGGCAGCATCATCACGCCGGCCACACCGGCTACCCCTTACTCGGCCGGCTACTCGGCGTACGCGGCCAACCCATCGAACTACTCCACTCTGCAACCGACGGTCGGCGTCAGCCCCGGTAGCGTCTATGCGACCTCGCCGCTGGGCAGTTCGCCCGCCAGCGGTCTCAGCCCGTATTACAACTCCACGCCGACCACCTCGGGTGGCTCGTGCGGGAACGTCGCGCCCCAGTCGCTCGGTTCGACCGGTTCGGCGCCCTTGTCGACCAGTCCCTATGCGACGACTCCCGGTACGCTCGCCCCTGGCACGGTATTGCCAGGCGGCGTTCCCTCTGGAACCGTCGCGCCGGGCACCAGCCTGCCGACCAGTCCAGTGCTGCCGCCGGGATCGGTTGGCGCGCCGAGCAGCGATCCAGCCGCCGGAGCTCAGCCCACTCTGCCATTGCCAGGTCAGTCCAGCGCTCGACTCGACTCGCGACCGCAGTTGCAGAGCGTCGTCCAGCAGCCGATTCCTGGCGCGCGTTCGACCGTCAACTCCGCTTCGCCGCTGCCGTCGCGCGATTCCAAGCCCGGCAAATCGCCCGGATCGAGTTTGATGCCGATCCCTGTCCCGGATGATTTCGATCACCAACCGCGCTGGAATCCCGGCTTGCTGAACGAACAAGACCAGACCGCAGCCAACGCAGAGGTCCCAAGCCGTTCCCCCGAGGCCAGCCGCAATCCAAGTGCAGCCTGGGGATCCAAGTCGATTCATTGGGCCAGCTTTAAAGAACCCAAGTCGGCTAGCACGCTCGAGTCTCCGGCGGACGCTGGTTTCGACTTGCAACTGAGCGCCCCGCGATCGCAACTGCGCGACATCGATGCGATCGAAGAGATTCAACCGCGCGACGCCCAGCCTGCCAATGCGCGGCCCGGCATCGCACAGCCTGCGATGCAGCAGCCTGCAATGCAGCGACCGGCAGCGCCTGAAAAGCTGGTTCCGGGCAATGTCCAGATGGTGCCCATCGAGCGGGCGGTAGCTCCGGCTGCGGCGCCTGGTCTGGAACTCGCGCCGAGCAACCCTGCGGGCAACTCTTCCGCGCCCCAGCGCGGGCGCTATGACACGAGCGGTTGGCAGTAAGAGCCTGACCCTGTCGAGGCGGCCTCGGGGCACGTGGCCGCCTACTCCCTTCCAGGCGAGAGGCGTGGTAAATTTCGGCACTTCGTGCGATTCCGGCCACGGCCGTTTCGCTCTTAGCGTCGACACTGCTTTCAGCCCCAGGGAGAAAACTCACCATGACCAACGGACCCCTCAAACGCAAGCTGCGCATGGGGCTTGTCGGTGGCGGACAAGGCTCGTTTATCGGCCGCGTACACTCGATCGCTGCCTGTTTGGATAATCGAGCCGTCGTCACCGCCGGAGCGCTGTCGAGCAATCCGGAGCGGTCGAAAGCGTCGGCCGAAGACTACGATATCGCGGCCGCGCGGGCCTACGGTTCGTATAAGGAGATGCTTGAAAAGGAAGCGGCTCTGCCCGCTGACCAACGCATCGATTTCGTCAGCGTCACCACGCCGAACCACACGCACTATGAAATCGCCAAGGCGGCGGTCGAAGCGGGTTTCAACGTAGTGTGCGACAAACCGATGACGTTCGATCTGTCCCAGGCCGAGCAGTTGGCGGCCGCGGTGGAAAAGTCGGACGTCGTCTTCGCGCTCAGCCATAACTACACCGGCTACCCGCTCGTTCGCCAGGCTCGCGAAATGATTCTCGGCGGTGAACTGGGCGAGATCCAAGCCGTGCGCTCCAACTACATTCAAGGCTGGCTCCGTACGCGCCTGGAGGAGTCGGATCAAAAGCAGGCCGCCTGGCGCACCGATCCGAGCAAGAGCGGCGCGGCCGGTTGCTTTGGGGACATCGCCACGCACGCCTACAATCTCGGCCGCTATATGACCGGACTGCTACCGGCGGAGATTTCTTGCCATTTGAAAACGTTCGAGAGCGGCCGCAAACTGGACGACTACGGCACGGCCATCGTGCGATATCAGAACGGCGGTCTGGGCACCGTCACCGCCTCGCAAATCAGCCATGGCCGCGAGAACGATTTGTTCATCGAGATCGATGGAACCAAGGGTGCGCTGCAGTGGCGCCAAGAAGAGCCGAATGTCCTGGTCGTGCGCCGCAACGGTCACCCGCATCAGCTGTACACCCGCGACCCGAACGCGTCGTTCATGAATGCCGCGGGCAAGGGAGCCTGTCGCCTGCCCAGCGGCCATCCCGAAGCCTTCTTCGAAGCCTTCGCCAATATCTACGCTTCGGCTTTCGATGCGATGGTCGCTCGCAGTCAAGGCGAGAAGCTCGAGCGCCGCGACACGGTCTATCCGAACGTCTATGACGGCGTCGAAGGCATGCTGTTCATCCAGCAATGCGTCGCCAGCAGCCATCAAAACGGCGCTTGGCTACCGATGAAGCACACCGCCGCTCGCCGCTGAACCGACAGCGGCTCCAGCGCTGCGCTAATAGCCGCTGGACGATGCAAACCGGCAGGCGCAAAGGAGCGAAGAATTCATCACGAAGGCTTCTTTTCCTTTGTGCCTGCGATGCGTTGCGGTTATTTTTGAACTCTGGCTCGCCTCACCTGAACCTCTCCTGACCTCACCCACCATTACCTAAGACCGGAGTCGCATGATGGCATCGCCAGGCTTGGTCTCGCGTTGGTTTTTCCTGTGTCTCGCCGCCTGCGGGATGGTTTCGCTCGCAGCACCGCTGCCAGCACAGAGCGATCCGCAGCAGGCAGCCGCCCAGGCGGGCTGGAAGGGCTATCTTCAAAGGCGGACCGAAGAGCTGAGCGAACGCTCGCGCCAAAAACTGGAGACGATTACGCCCGAGTCCTGGCCCGCGGAGAGCCGGCAGTGGCGCGAGGAACTCCAAGAAATGCTCGGCCTCAGACCACTGCCCGAGCGCGGCGATCTGAAGGCCAACGTCGCCGGCCGCAGCGAGCACGAAGGTTACTCGGTCGCTCGCGTCTCGTTCGAATCGCGACCGGGCCTGATCGTGACGGCCAACCTGTATGAACCGCTAGCCGAAGCGCCGGCCGATGGTTGGCCCGCAGTCTTGTATGTGTGCGGGCATGCGAACGTGCGCGACGAGGGACGCTTGCTGGGGAACAAGACCGGATACCAGCATCATGGCATCTGGTTTGCGCGGCATAACGTTGTGTGCTTGATCATCGACACCATCCAGTTGGGCGAATTGCACGGCGAGCATCACGGAACGTATAAGCTCGGGCGTTGGGACTGGATGACCAGAGGCTACACGCCCGCCGGAGTCGAAACCTGGAACGCGATCCGCGCGATCGATTTTCTAGAGTCGCTGCCGACGGTCGACGAGCAGCGGATCGGGATCACCGGTCGCAGCGGTGGTGGTGCCTACAGTTGGTTTGCCGCCGCGCTGGATGAACGCATCCGCGCCGCAGTGCCGGTGGCCGGGATCACCGACTTGCGGAATCACGTCATCGACGGCTGTGTCGAAGGGCATTGCGACTGCATGTACTTCGTCAACTATTTCGGCTGGGACTACAATCGCCTGGCAGCGCTGGTGGCTCCGCGAGCGCTCCTGCTGAGCAACAGCGACACTGACGGAATTTTTCCGCTCGACGGCGTGATGCGGATCCATGGCGATCTGGCGCGAACGTACAAACGACTCGGCGCCGCCAACAAGCTCGGCCTCTTGCTGACTCCCGGACCGCACCAGGACACGCAGGAGTTACAAGTCGGCGCGTTTCGCTGGTTGCTTTTTCATCTGACGGGGAAACCGGTGGTGGTCGACCAGGCGGCGACCAAGGAATTGGAGCCCAGCGAGCTGCAGGTCTTTCCGCATGAAACGCCGCGCGACGAGCGCGTCTCGAGCGTCGGCAACTGGTTCGTGCCGACGGCTGAGCGCGTCGACAGTGCTCGCGATGCCGCCAGCGCCTGGCAAGCCGAGTGGGCTCCCGAGCTGAAACGGCTGTGGCTTGCCCAGGCCAGCGCGGCCGAAGGCTCGCACTCGCAGGCCTTCGAGCTGTCGAGTGAGGGCAAGGTTGCCCGGCTCGCCTGGCAGTGTTTCCGCGGCGCCGACGAATCGGGCTGGAACTCCAGCGTCATCGTTTGCTCGCCGGCGGATGCCGACCAAGACAAACCGGCGGTCGTCCACATCGGCACCTTGCTGGGCGTGGCTCTGGGCAAAGATTCGATCGAGCGCGAGCTGCAGGGCCAAGGGCGATTGCGGACCGCCATCGACGCACAGCCGGAACGTCGGCACGTCTTCCTTTGTCCGCGGTCCGAGGAGTTGTTTTCGTACGAGCTACCTGTTCGCGAATTGACCCAGATTCACCGCCGCTTTTATCTGCTGGGCGATTCGGCCGAACGCCTGGCCATCGACGACATCGGTCGGCAACTGCGTTGGCTGGGCCAGCAAGAACACTGGCCGTGCCGCCGCATTGAACTTGTCGGACATGGGCGCTGGGCGCCGTTGGCGGTGCTGGTCGCGCTGATGTCAAAAAGCGATTCGACCGCGGCCTCTGGAGCCGCAGACCAAGCGAAAGCCGCGCACGCGCAGCCCGAGATCACCGGCTGCGCGGTCATCGACGCGCCGCAGTCGCTGCTGGCCGCGCCGACGCTGCTCGGTCTGAATCGTGTCACGACCTTCGACAATTTACTGCGAGCCGCCGAAGGGACGTTCGGTTCCGCGACCACAGTAGCTCGGCCCGGCAAGGAAGCGCGATTGTTGGTCGATCCTGCCGGCCAGCCGCAGCAAGCCAGCGGCTTGCGAATCGTGGAAGTCGGCGATCAACAGGCGACCATTTGGTGCCGAGCGACGTTGTGGCCCTTGCCGAATCTAGGAGATCTGCCCGAAGTCGGATTCGCGGACGATCCGAAAATCAACATCCGCGAACGCCGCGAGCCGATTCTGCCGCCT
>JBQCJB010000698.1:0-2675 GCA_051953155.1 Aureliella sp.
CGCTCGGCCAATGCGGTTTCTTGCGAGCCTCTTCGGCGTTCTTCGGCTGCGGTAACTCGCTAGCGGCCGCTTCACTCAAATCGGCATAGACAAAGTTCCGCGAGTGAGTCGAATAGCCGCCGATCGGGTCCAGGAAATCGGACCGCATGACCAGGCGTTTACGTTGCTTATCGACCAGCGGGCCGAGCACGCGTCCCGACGCGCCCTCGTGGAGGTCGGCCACGGGCTGCCATACCTGGAATTTGTCATTCCATATCTTCACGTCCCCGGCCTGGGTGACGGCCAACAGGTCGTCATCCAGTTCGGTAAAGCGCACGATGCGCGGCGTCCATTCAGCCGGAATGCGCAGCGACGACTCGAGCACGCCGACGATCAGACAGCCCACCCAGAAGACGATGCACACGACGATGCTGATGATGGCGTTGTTCCAGATCAGCCCGACCAGCGCCGACACGCTGTAGAAAATCACGAACACGAACAGCAGCAGCGGAATGCAATAAATTAAACCAGCGTTCCAAATCCCCAGTCGCCAACCGACCAAGACGTACAGGCCGACGAGCAAGTACGCGATGTTGAACAGTACGAATAGCGTGCCGCCGAAAAACTTGGTCAAGTAAATCAGCGGCCGGGAGACGGGCTTGCTGAGCAATAAATGTAGCGAGCCGGATCGAAACGTCTCGGGAATCATCGGGCTGGTCACGATCAAGCCGACGAACACGGCGACGAAAGACAGTCCCAGGCGAATGATGTACTGAAGCGCAATGCCTTCGATAAAGGCATTGATCTTCTCGCGATCTGCCGGCAGGGAGTCGCCGAGCTTGATGCCCGCGTAACCGATCCATAGCTCTTCGCTGCGCGGCGCTCGCAAGTCGGCTGAGTAGACGATCTGAATCAACTGTCGATTCAGGGCTTCGACCTCTGCCTCGGTGCGCTTGCCGGCCGGTTTGGCGACGATCGAGCTGATGGCTCGCCGACGTTCGGCGGTGGGAAAGGCTTCGGCGTCGTAGAGGTCGCGTTTGTCGAGTGTCGCGTTCAGCTCTGAGACCATCTCGCGCGGGCTGATCTGGCTGAAGCGTTCATTGCGATCGCGATCGTCAAAAATCGCGT
Organism: Aureliella sp.; assembly: GCA_051953155.1. Classification (GTDB taxonomy): domain Bacteria; phylum Planctomycetota; class Planctomycetia; order Pirellulales; family Pirellulaceae; genus Aureliella. The sequence goes on from JBQCJB010000698.1 coordinate 1,108, forward strand.
TGGCCGTTTGCAGCTGCTTCTTCAGGCCTGCGCTCAGATGCTTGGAGATCGCCTTTTGAGCGGGCGTGCCCTGGCGGGTCAGGCCCTTGGCCATCTTCTGCGCCAACCCGATGCGGTTGATCACATCCCCGCGGGCGATGCGGTAACTGCTCTCGGTGATATAGCCGAACGGAGCCAGCGAGGCCAACAGGACGGTCCAACCGACCAGCAAGGCCCACAGCACTTTGCTGGTCACGGTTTCCCAAAAGGAATCGATCAGGATCGCGAGATACGGTTTCATTGCGGGCGGTCTCCGGCGGGCGAGTGGACCGCGGGGTGTTCGCTAGCGGCGGCCAGCTCGTCCTGCGGCTCGGCCACCATGGACAGAAAGACCTGTTCGAGGCTGGGCCGCGAGCGTTCCAGCTTTAAGAGGCTGGCTCCTTGGGATCGCAGACGGTCGACGATCGCATCAACTTGGGGCTGCGAATCGACAGGGACTTTGAGCAGCCAGCGCTCGTTAGGCAGCTGGATCAGCTCGCCAGCCAGCTTTCGAGCCAGCGACGTCAGCCCCTCGGCTTGCCCGGCCAGTTCCATCCGAACCGACTCGCCGAGCGCGCCATGGAATTGCTCGGACAGTTCGTTGGGGCGTCCCAGGCCGCGGAGGGAACCTCGCACGAGAATTGCCACGCGGTCGCAGATCAGTTCGACCTCCTGCAGAATGTGGCTATTCAGGAATACCGTCTTTCCCTGCTCGCGGAGCAGGGCGATCAACTGCCGGATTTGGGAGCGGCCAACTGGATCGAGACCATCGGTCGGTTCGTCCAGCACGAGCAGGTCGGGATCGTGCAACATCGCCTGTGCCAGGCCCAGTCGTTGCCGCATCCCTTTGCTGAAGCGAGTGACCAGTTCGCGTTCGCGTCCTTTCAGCCCCACCAGTTCGATCAGTTCGCTGCTGCGGCGCGCGATCGTCGCTTCGTCCATGCGGCTCAATCGGCCGTAGTAGCGGAGGGCCCGATTGGCCGTCTGGTGCGCCGCGAAATTGAGGTTCTCCGGCAGATAGCCGATATGCTTGCGGGCCGCTCTGGTGCCTGCGCGCTGGCCGAGCACGCTGGCCACACCGCCGCTGGGCCGAATGATTCCCAGCAAGACTTTGATCAGCGTCGTTTTCCCGGCGCCGTTCGGACCGAGCAGTCCGAACACTTCGCCGCGGCGGACCTGCAAATCGACTCCGGAGAGCGATTGAAAGCGCTGTCTACCCAACCACCCCGACTTATAAACCTTGCGCAGTCCTTGGACTTCGATGGCCGGAGAGTGTGAGTCGATCATAGAGCTGCTTGAGGAGAATCACCAAACTAGACACCACTCCGATTATAGTAGGACAGGCCTCCGGCCTGTCTGAGCCACGAGACAGGAACGAAAAAGATTCCGCCTATCTGAGCTAACGAGACACGAACGGCCAGCAGACACGGATAGACGCGATACAGAGCATGAAGAAGACAGGCGAGACGCCTGTCCTACCATAGTAGGACAGGCCTCCGGCCTGTCTGAGCCACGAGACAGGAACAAAAAAGATTCCGCCTGCCTAAGCT
>JBQCJB010000699.1:0-19671 GCA_051953155.1 Aureliella sp.
AAGATTCGTTTTCTTGGTTTCGATTTGACCGCCTTGTTGGAGTTTTTGACAGGATGACCCCTGCCGAAATCCGTGAAGAAATCATCGACATCCTCAGCGACATTGCACCCGATGAGGACCTCAGCGGTCTGGACGACAGCCAATCTTTCCGAGAACAGATCGAACTCGACAGCATGGACTTCCTCGATATCGTCATGGAGCTGAGGAAGCGCCATCGCGTCCAAATTCCCGAAGAGGATTACGGGCAATTGGCCAGCATGGACAGCACCGTCCAGTATCTCGAACCGAAGATGCGCGACCTGTAAGAGCGTGTACGACACGATTATCATCGGAGCGGGGATGTCCGGCCTGGCCGCCGGCATTCGCCTGGCCCACTACGACCAGAAAGTGTGCATTCTCGAACGGCACACCACGATTGGCGGTCTGAACTCTTTCTACCGCATGAACGGTCGCGATTACGACGTCGGTTTGCACGCGGTCACCAACTTCACTCCGCCCGGCGCCAAAAAGGGCCCGCTGGCGCGACTGCTGCGGCAACTGCGATTTCGCTGGGAAGACTTCGAACTGTCCGAACAGTGCGGCAGCGCGATTGCGTTTCCGGGGGTGCGGCTGCGATTCAATAACGATATCGAACTGCTGAAATCGGAAATCGCCCGCGCCTTTCCCGGCGAGCGCGACAATTTCCAGCGGCTGCTCGGTCAACTGGCCGATTACGACGACCTGACGCAAGAGAACTTTGCTGGCTCGGCCCGGCAATTCCTGGCCGAAACCATCTCCGATCCGCTGCTGGTCGAGATGCTGCTATGCCCGCTAATGTGGTACGGCAACGCCCGCGAGGACGACATGGACTACGGCCAGTTCTGCATCATGTTCCGCAGCATTTTCCTAGAGGGCTTTGCCAGGCCCCTGAAGGGCGTGCGTTTGATTCTCCGCGCCCTGGTGCGACGTTTTCGCTCGCTCGGCGGCGAGCTCAAGCTGCGCAGCGGGGTGGCCCGCATCAAGGTCGATGGGGACCGCGCGGTCGGCGTCGTCCTGGACAACGGCCAACAACTGGAAGCCAAACGCATCCTCTCGAGCGCCGGCATCGTCGAGACGCAGCGCCTGTGCGAGGACATGAGCGGCGAAGTGCCGGCCCGCGCCGGACAGCTGTCGTTTATCGAATCGATCTCGGTACTCGACAAACAACCGGCTGAACTCGGCTTTGGCGAGACGATCGTTTTCTACAACGACAGCGAAAAATTTCACTGGCGCAAGCCCGCCAACGCGATGTGCGACCTGCGGACCGGCGTCGTCTGCAGCCCGAACAATTACCTCTATCCGGCGGAAGACGGCAATCTCGACGACGGGATCATGCGGCTGACGACAATCGCCAACTACGACCTGTGGACTCAACTGGACGACGAGGAATACGCGCGGCAGAAGTGGCGGTGGTACGACCGCAGCGTCGCTTCGGCGGTCCGCTTCGTGCCCGACTTCCGCAGCCATACGATCGACACCGACGTCTTCACGCCGAAGACGATTCGCCGCTTCACCTGGCACGACAACGGCGCGGTCTACGGCGCGCCGGAAAAGAGGCTCGACGGCACGACGCACCTGAAGAATCTCTTTCTGTGCGGTACCGACCAAGGCTTCGTCGGCATCATCGGCTCGATCGTCTCCGGCATCTCGATGGCCAACGCCCACTGCCTGCGCGACGGCTGAACTGAAAACAGGAATGGCCCGCCGATAAGCCGGGTTCTGTCACGCGGCAGCGTCAACCGCTCGCGCCGACGGTCATTTATCTAGGGCCACAATTGCTCGTGGCCTCGAGCGATCTACCCGAAAGTCGATAGCGAGCCGGATCAGCTCGCGCGCCCGGAATCTCGAGCCGCGACCGAAGTCGCTCCCGAGCAGAGCGCTTGCTCTCTGTTTGATCTTGCTTCGAGCGGGGTTTGCCCAGCCGGCCGAGTCACCTCGACCGCTGGTGAGCTCTTACCTCACCTTTGCACCCTTACCACGCACCGGCTGCGAGAGCCGGCCGTTCGGCGGTTAAGTCTCTGTGGCACTTTCCCTAACCTTACAGCTGGTCGGCGTTACCGACCGCTCTATCCTGCGAAGCCCGGACTTTCCTCTCCCCGAAATTTTTGCAGCCCTCGCGTTCGAAAAGAACGCGGGCCGCAAAACCGGGCAGCGACCGTCCAGCGAACCATTCCTGAAGTCTCATTATACGCGGGTTGGCATAAGTGATTTGCGTTTAAGGCACTCACTGCCTCACCGAAGCTTTGCAAATCCTCACCGGGTCCGACCCGTTATCGCTGAGCCACGACGCAGAGCTCGCGGCGGTTATGGGCCAACTGCCGAGCGTCGACCCGCGAAAAGCCGAGCCCGCCGATGCGTTTGAGTTGCTCAGGCAAGTGCGCCAGTTGATCCCAGCCGGAAAGCTTGAACGTCAGCAGCATGCCCTCGATCTGCGCACCCTCGTAGTTGACGATGTCTTCGATGACGTCCAGCGTGTAATTGGGGGCCACGTTGGCATCGCACACGAGCCATTTGAATTTGCGGTAAAGTTTGCGTTTGACCGCAGCGGCCTTGGATCGCCAATGTTCAAAGCGCGGATGGGCGGCGATGCGCTCGTCCATCTCCGCCGCGTCGATCCCGGTGACCGCCAGGCCGATGTCGAGCAGCCTTTGCGAAGCGCCCCCCGGAGCGCTGCCGATTTCGACCACCGCATCGCCCGAGGCGATCGGCAAGCGGCTCCAAAGAATCGCTTCGGCCATTTTGAGATAAGCCCGGCTGACCATCTCAGGGGGCGGGACGATCGTCGGCACGCCACCAGGCCACTGCTGGTGGAGCGCCTGCACCAGATGGTAGCCGACAAACCACTGGTTCGGCTCCGAGAGGATGATGTCCAGCACCCGGTCGCCCGGTTTAGCCGTCTGGTTGACGGGCAGGTCAATGCCTTTGCGGGCCAGCCAGTTGACCAAGGCCTCGGCGACCGACCGCGTCAGTTCGTTTTCCCCGGGTTCGAATCGGAATTGCCCGGGCAGGGCGCGATCGCGCTGGAAAACGTGGATCCCTTGCCAGGCGATGGGCTGCCCCTGCTCGGTGGCCGCGGCCGCTAGATTCCAGACTTTTTCAAAGCACTCTTCGGCCAGCTGGCCGCGAACGGCGCCGAGTCCGATGCCGGCCAGTCGGACCAGCGGGCTGCGCAGCCGCGGCTCGCGAGCGTCCGGGGCGTCGACTTTGAACGTCAGCAGGCCGGGACGTGAAAAGGCCAGCCGCCACTCGGGGCTGGCCGCAGCCTGCGTCTTGAGCGGTTTTTCCGCGCCGTGCTGGCAAACGACAAATACGAAACGATCCACTCTTGGGATTACCTCCGCCGGGAAAGGGCAGCGAGAATTGACCTTGAACCACGCCAGCTTTGGCTGCCTTCCTGGACGGCGAGGACCTCCATCCTTTATAACATGAAAAACTTTGCCGTCAGATGCCCGGCCGCACATTGGTCGGTCGCGGTCCGCATCACCCCCTCAGGAAGCCGTATGTCAAAGAAAGAAGAAGCCTTCGAGGTCGAAGGCACCGTCACCCAGGCGCTGGCCAATACCCGGTTCAAAGTCCAACTGGATACCGGCACCGAAGTGCTCGCGCACGTGGCCGGCCGCATGCGCAAGAACTTTATCCGCATCGTTCCCGGGGATAAAGTCCGCGTCGAGCTCTCCCCCTACGATCTGACCAAGGGACGCATTGTCTTCCGCGAGCGGTAAACAGGTCTTCCGCGAGCGATAAACGGGCTTCCGCGAGGCGGTAAAGGGCGGCCCCGCCCGGCGCGACTTGCTCGTGGGTCGATCGCGACTGGATCGCGGGTCGGGATTCATGGTGGCCCCAGCGCGGACAACACTGGAAAAATCATCTTTAGGCGTGGAAGTATGACGACGGTCTTTGCGCGCGGTGGTAGAAACCTCGACTTGGGTCCTCAGGACTTTCGCGACGCGCTGCAGGCGGTGTTCGATCACTGCGGCGGCCCGCGGCGCGTGCTGGCCCTGCCGCCGGATCACACGCGGAGCGACTCGCGCGCCGGCGAGCTGACCGTGCTGGCCCACCAGATGTTGGGCTCGCGGCTGGTCGATGTCATGCCCGCCCTGGGGACGCACGAAGCGATGTCTCCCGGCGAATTGGACCACATGTTTCCGGGCCTGCCTCACGATCTGGTGCGCGTCCACCGCTGGCGCGACGACGTGCAGACGCTGGGCGAGGTCGATGCCGATTTCGTGCACGAGGCGACCGAGGGCCTGTACAGCGCACCCTGGAAGGCTCAGGTCAACCGGCTGCTGTTGGAAGGGGGCCACGATTTGATCCTTTCGCTGGGACAAGTCGTGCCCCACGAAGTCATCGGCATGGCCAACTACAACAAGAACGTCTTTGTTGGCACCGGTGGCAAAGACGGCATCAACGAGAGCCACTATCTCAGCGCGCTCTACGGCATGGAGCGGACGATGGGCCGTTGCGATACGCCGCTGCGGCGCATTCTCAACCGGGCCCAGGATCTGTACTGCAGCGACATGCCGCTGATGTATGTGCTGACGGTCGTCGAATCGCTGCCCAGCGGCGAAAAGAAAGTTCGCGGGCTGTACGCCGGCAACACCCACGACACGTTCTTCGCCGCTGGTGAACTGGCCGCCGCGGTCAATTGCTTCGTCATCGACCGAGCCCCGAAGACGGTCGTGGTGACGATGAGCGGCAGCAAGTACAAGAAGACGTGGCTGGCCAACAAAGCCATCTACCGCACACGGATGCTGGTCGCCGATGGGGGCCGGTTGGTCATCATCGCTCCGGGCGTCGAACGCTTTGGGGACGACCTGGAGATCGACGGGCTGATTCGCAAGTATGGCTACGTGACAACGCCCGAAGTGCTCGAACTGGTCAAGGCCAATGCCGATCTGCGAGGCAATCTCTCGGCCGCCGCGCACCTGATGCATGGCACTTCGGAGAATCGCTTCGAGATCGTCTACGCTCCCGGCAAACTCAGCCGCGAAGAGACGCTCAGCGTCGGTTACAGCTACGCCGATTGCCGCGAAATGATCGAGCTGTACCAGCCCGAAGGACGTCAAAACGGCTGGCATCGCGACGCCCGCGGCGACGAGTTTTATTTCATCAGCGATCCCGGCTTGGGATTGTGGATGCGCGCCGACCATCCCCACGTCGTCCGACCGACGGCGTCGAAGTAAAACGAAAAGAACCATAGACGATGTCACAGCGTGAAACCGATCTGGCGTTGGTGGACGAATACGTCAAAAACCCCAGCCTGAAGCGTCACATGCTGGCTGTCGAAGCGGCCGTGCGAGCTTATGCGCGGAAGTTCGGCGCCGATGAACAGCTCTGGGGCACGGTCGGTTTGCTGCACGACTTCGACTACGAACGCTGGCCCGATGCGCCCGCGCATCCGCTGGAGGGCAGCCAGATCCTGCGGCAGCGAGGGTACCCGGAAGAAGTCATCTATGCGATTCTTTCGCACGCCGACTATCTGGCCGACCAGTACCCGCGCGTGTCGCAATTGGACAAGACGCTCTATGCGTGCGATGAATTGTGCGGATTCATTACGGCCTGCGCAGTGCTCCGGCCGCAGCGGCTGGAGGGCCTGACAGCCACCAGCGTCCGCAAGAAGATGAAGCAAGTCAGCTTCGCCGCGGCGGTTAGTCGCGAAGACATCGTGCGCGGCGCCAGTGAACTGGGCGTCGATCTCGACGAGCATATCGACTTCTGCATCAAAGCCATGGCCGATGCGAAGATTCTTTAGCCCTGGCCCTGGCATCCCTGGCCCTGGCGCGATAGCCTGCCGGCCTCTGCAGCAGCCGTCGCAGCGATGAAGGGCATGCGGCTGGGCATCGTCGGCTACTCGGCTCGAGCCTTGGTCGCAGCGGCCGCTGGAATCGAAACGATCTCTTCTCTGGTCGCGGTCGACGCCTTTGCCGACCAGGACACGCTGGACGTAGCCGAGTGCCATCGCGTCAGCCGGTGGCCGGGCGACATTCTCGCTTGTGCGCAGCGCGGGCAGTGCGATGCCTGGTTGCTCGCTGGCGGCCTGGAGCACCATAGCCGCCTGGTCGACCAACTGGCGCTCGACGCGCGCGTGCTCGGCCCGACCGGGAAACAATTAAAACAACTCCGCAGCCTGCGAGCCTGGCGGCAGCTGGCCGACAACCTGCCTGGCTTGATCCTGCCTCCGTCGTCTGGCGTGTTGCCCTCCGAGTCGGGCGCGGCGCAGTTGTTCAAACCGCTGCGCAGCTCGGGCGGACTGGGGATCATCGATGCCGATCCGCGGCGCGCCATGGTTCGCCCTCCGCTGGGGCACGGATACTGGCAACAGCGTATCGAGGGGCGGGCGATCGGCGTCACGATGATCCTGGATCATTTCGACGAGCGCGTGCGTATCGCAGGGGCCACGGAAAGCCTGACGGCGGTCGACTGGCCCGGCCCGCAGCCTTACATCTACCGTGGCAATCTCGGCCCGGTCGAGCTGACCGCGGGCCAACACGCAGCGGTACTCGAACTGGCCGGGCGTGTTCGCGACCGGTTTGGTGTGCGCGGCTGGCTGCAGGCCGACTTTATCGAAGATGCCAGCGGGACGCTGTGGCTGATGGAGCTGAACCCGCGCTGGACCGCCGGCATGGAGGTCTTGCACGCGTGCGCCGCCACGCCGGCAGATTCGCCTTTAGTTGCTCACCTGGCAGCCTTCGATGTGCCGATTGCCGATTCCACACCGAGCGAGCGAGGTGGAACCACGCGCATCCCGGCCGGTCGAAGGTGGGCGCGACTGGCCAAGGCGGTCGTGTATGCGAGCGCTCCATCGCAGCTCTCACCGGCGCAGCGATCGCAACTGCAGGCCTTGCGGCATTGGCAACCGCTCGCCGGTGGTTACTGGAGCATTGCCGACGTGCCGCCCATGGCGGGCGACCAGCCGCTGGACATTGGCGCGGGCGAGCCGCTGTTGACTCTGCGGTTTGCGCTCGCAAACGTTAACGGGCCGTGGTCGCAAACCAGGCAAGACATGCTCAATGGGCTGACTTTGGCGCGCGAGCGACTTGCCCAGACGTACCGCGTGTGATTTTCGTGCGACGCTTCGGCCCCAAGGCGACCTGTCGGCGGTATCATGAGCCTTGGCGGGCAAGTCGACAGTCTTTTCCCACAGAGAACCCAGATGTCCCAGGGCGAGCAAGCGCAGCAACCAGCCGAGGAAAAAGCTTCGGCAAGCAAGTGGACGTTCGAGCAAGCGCTCAAGCGACTGGAAGAATTGGTGCGCCGGCTCGAGCAAGGTAACGCGCCTTTGGAACAGAGCCTGACCGAGTACGCCGAAGCGGTCGAATTAATCCGCATCTGCCAAGGCAAGCTCGATGATGCTCAAGGTCGCATCGAGGTTCTCAGCGGGCTGGACGCCGAAGGCCAGCCGATCGTTCGCCCGCTCAGTGACGATCCGTCGACGACGTTGGAAGAGAAACGCAGCGCTCGCGCATCGCGGCGGTCGGCCGCCGCGCAGCCGCGGGGGGCACGCAAGCTGCCCGACGTGGACGAATCAGGACAACTCTTCTAAAATCACGGCTGGTTAACCCTCTTGAGCTGATGACTTGCGTTGGTTAACTGTCTCTCGCTGGGCAAACTCCGAACACCAACTTGAATTGGCGAACTGCGCACTTGATGAGCTCCACCGTGGCCGATGGCCTGAGCGAGCAGCTGGCTGTCTATCGCGCCGCTGTCGAATCTGCTCTCGATCGCTATACCCAGCCGGCTGCGGGCTCGCCCGAGCGGTTAACTGAAGCCCTGCGATACAGTTTATTATCTCCGGGCAAACGACTCCGACCGCTGTTGGTTCTGTTGGCGGCCGAAGCCGTCGGTGGCCAGTGGCCGGCGGCGATGCCGGCGGCGTGCGCGGTCGAGATGATCCACGCCTATTCACTGATCCACGATGATTTGCCGGCGATGGACGATGACGATCTGCGGCGCGGCCGGCCGACTTGCCACCGGAAGTTCGACGAAGCCACGGCCATTTTAGCGGGCGATGCGCTGCAGGCTTTGGCTTTCGAAGTGATAGCCCGCGACGTGCCGCCGGCCAGCGCGGCGCGATGCTGTTTGGAGCTGGCGCGGGTGGCTGGACGATGCCAACTGATCGGGGGCCAGGCGGACGATTTGGCTGCGGAAGGACGCTTCGGGTTTCAGCCCTACGGCGCCGAGCCTGTGGAACAACTGGATTTCCTGCGGCGAATCCATGAACGAAAAACCGCGGCCATGATTGCGGGCAGCGTAAAATTAGGTGGCCTGGCCGTCGGTGGCAGCGAATCGACGATCGCATCGTTGGAGCGTTTTGGCACGAGCATCGGCCTGGCCTTCCAAATTGTTGATGATTTGCTGGACGTGGAAAGTTCAGCCGAAACGATGGGCAAGCATACTAATAAAGATGAAGCCCGCGGCAAACTGACGTATCCGGGACTATTGGGGGTCGAAGCCTCGCGGCAATGTGCTCAGCGGCTGATCGCCGAGGCCTGCTCCCAACTCGACCCGCTGGGGCGGGCCGCCGCGCCGCTGGTTGCGATGGCAAGGTTCGTGTTAGAGAGGAAGAACTGACGATGTCCAAGCTCGAACAAATCCAGTCAGCCGCCGAACTGCACGCGATGACGTTGCCGGAGTTGAAGCAACTGGCCGACGAGATTCGCGATCGGCTGTGCGGACTGTTGAGCATCCGTACCGCGCATTTCGCCTCGAACCTGTGCGTCGTCGAATTGAGTTTGGCGCTGCACAGCGTGTTCGACTTCCGCCGCGACCGCCTGATCTGGGACACCGGGCACCAGATTTATCCACACAAACTGATTACCGGCCGCAACCACGAATTCAATTCGATCCGCACGCGTGGTGGATTGATGGGCTATCCCAATCCGGCTGAGAGCGAATACGACTTGTTCATGACCGGCCATGCCGGCTGCAGCGTTTCGACAGCCCTGGGCTTGAAGAGCGGCGATGACTTGCAGGGCGAAGGCCAGCGGCGCAGCGTGGCCGTGATCGGCGACGGAGCGTTTCCTTCAGGGATCGTTTTCGAAGCCCTCAATAACGCGGGCGAATTGAACGCCGACCTGCTGGTGATCCTCAACGATAACAAGATGAGCATCTGCCCGCGCGTCGGCGCAGTGGCGCGCTATCTCGATCGGCTGCGAACCAATCCCTTCTACACGGGCATCAAGACCGAAGTTGCCAAGATGCTCAACCGAGTCCCGCTGTTCGGCGATCCGGCCGAGCGCATGCTGGCTCAGATCAAGGAAGGGATGAAGGCTGGCCTGCATGGCGGCATGTTGTTCGAAGAGCTCGGTTTCCGTTACATCGGACCGATCGATGGACACGACATCGGCCTGATGCGCAAGTACCTGGAGATGGTCAAAGACCTCCGCGGACCGATCCTGCTGCACGTCGTGACGGAAAAGGGGCGGGGTTACCAGCCGGCGGAAAAGGATCCGGTGTATTTCCATACGCCTCCAGCCTTCCTCGACGACAACGGTACGCCGAAGGTCGTCGCCGGCAGCAGCCAACCTGCGTATACGAATTTCGCGCGCGACGCGATCGGTAACGCGATGCGCCGCGACGAGCGCGTCACGGTGATGACGGCCGCCATGTGCCAGGGCAACAAACTGGAACCCGTCCGCGAGGAATTCCCGACCCGGTTCTTCGATGTCGGCATTTGCGAATCGCACGCGGTCGCCTTCGCTGCCGGCCACGCCAAGACCGGGCTGCGTCCGATCGTGACGATTTACAGCACGTTCCTCCAACGCAGCTACGACCAGATCTTTCAGGAAGTGGCTCTGCAGAATCTGCCTGTCGTGTTCATGCTCGACCGAGCCGGCCTGGCCGGTCCCGATGGCCCGACGCATCATGGCGTTTTCGATCTGGCCTACATGCGTGCCTTTCCCAACATGGTGGTCATGGCGCCAGCCGACTGCAGCGAAGTTGGGGCGATGCTCGATTTCGCCCTCGAGCACGACCAACCGACGGCCATCCGCTACCCGAAAGCTTCCGCGCCCAAGTTGGGGCTGGAAAGCGACAAGATCGAACTGGGCAAGGGACAGATCGTGCGCTGGGGCACCGATGGCGCGATCCTGGGACTGGGAGCCATGCTCGAGCCGGCGCTGCGAGCCGCCGAGCGACTTTCGAAGACGGGGCTCGACATCGCAGTCATCAACCCGCGGTTCGTCAAACCGCTCGACGAAGCGCTGCTGGCCAAGGTCTTCGCCGAATGCCGTTTTGTGCTGTCGCTCGAAGAGGCCCAGTTGATGGGCGGCTTCGGTTCGGCGGTGCTGGAACTGGCCAACGAACGCGGCTGGGATACGCGGCAAGTCAAGCGTCTCGGCCTGCCCGACATCTTCGTCGAGCATGGCGAGCGGGAAGATTTGCTGAGCGATTTCCACTTGACCGAGCAGGGGATCGTCGAGACCTGCCTGGCGCTGGCCAAAGCCCACGGCGGTGCTGCTGCGGTATCCTAGAGTGGTTGGCACAAGTAATTCGCGTTTAAGGCACGCACTGCATCTCGCCGAGGCCGAAATAAAGTGACCGACGTCGCTCCGTGGATCGCAGCTGGCAGAGAACGTCCGCGGGTGGCTGTGCTGGCAGCGGTCAACCGACCGCGGGTGCGCACGGAACTGGCCGCCATCGAGCGCGTGCTGGCGCGCTCGGCCGAAATTGTGGCGGTCGACCAAGACCAGTCGTTCGATTTCGCCAGCTCCCAGGTCGATCTGGTCGTGACCCTCGGCGGCGATGGCTCGATACTCAACGCCGCCCGGCAGATGGATCTGAACCAACGTCCAGTCGTCGGCATTAACTTGGGCAGGCTGGGCTTTCTAGCGGCACTGAACAACAACGACATCGAACGCCTCTGGCCGGAAATCTGCGAGGGACGTTATCCGGTGGTCGAGCACCTGATGCTGGACTGCTCGGTGTGGCAGAACGGAAAATCGACGCAACATCAGCTCGGCCTGAACGAAGCGGCAATTCTAGGCGGCCCCCCATTTTCGATGCTGCAGATCGATCTTTACGTCGATCGGGAATTGGCGTCTACTTACAGCTGTGATGGGCTGATCATCAGCACGCCCGTGGGGTCGACCGCGCACAACCTGTCGGCCGGAGGGCCGATCCTGCATCGCAGTTTGCAGGCGGTGGTCATCAGTCCGATCAGTCCGCACACGCTGACCTTGCGACCGGTCGTCGATTCGTCGGAACGCGTCTTCGAAATGATCGTTCGTCAGGGCAATGCGACGACCTCCGCCGTCGTCGACGGGCGGCCACTTTGCACCCTGGGCGTCGGCGATCAGTTCCGCATCGGCCGCGCGCCGGTGTCGTTCAAAATGATCGCCATTCCCGGCAAGAGCGAATACCAAACCCTCCGCGACAAACTCGGCTGGGGTGGCAATCCTCGGGAAAAAAGCAGCTAAACACAATCCATTCCATCAGTCGGCAAGGAGGCCGGACCATGCAGCGAACCTGGCAACATCATACTTTGAGTTGGGCTTTGGCAGCCTGCCTCGCCACGCTTGGGGCCGACATCGCCAGCGCGCAGAATGGCTACCGCGCGGGCAACGCTCCGCGATCGAGCGCCACCGGCGGTCGGAGCAACACCTCGCGGCCTGCCGCTCGTCCCGCGCAGACCGGTAACACACGCACAGCACCCGCTCCGTCGGCACCTGCTCAAGCCAAGGGAGCCGCGCCGCGTCCCGCAGCTCAGCCAGCGAGCCAGCCGGCAAAGCAGGCTGCCAGCCAGGCTGCTGCGTCGGGCAAATTCATGCTCACTCATCGCCTCAAGGCAGGCGAAGTGATCCGCACCCGCACGGTCCATGTCGCCAACACGCTGACCCGCATCCAAGGCACCGAGGACGTCAGCCAGTCGAAGACCGTCAGCGACAAGGTTTGGGAAATCCGCTCGGTCACGCCCGATGGCCTGATAACTCTCGAGTACCGCATCGACGCGGTCGAGATGTCGCAAAAGCAAGGCGACAATCCAGAGATCACTTACAACAGCCGGACCGACAAAGAGCCGCCGGAGATGTTTTCACGCGTCGTCGAAACGATCGCCAAACCGATCGCCACGGTGACGATCGACCCCTCGGGCACGGTCGTCGAGCGCGACAAACAGTCCAAGGCTCCGCCGCTGGGAATGGGCGAGCTGGCTCTGCCGCTGCCCAAGGAGCCGGTCGCCATCGGGGCTCAGTGGAGTATCCCGCGCGAATGCCGCGTCAAGCTCGACAACGGCACCCAGAAAGTCATGAAACTGCGCGAGCAGTACACGCTGGAAAAGGTCTCGGCGGGCGTCGCCACGATCCGCATCCAGTCGCAACCGCTGACGCCAGTCGAAGAGCCTTCGGTCGAAGCTCAGTTGATGCAACAGATGAGCCAGGGAGTCGCCAAATTCGACATCGATCGAGGCCGCCTGATCAGCAAGGAACTCGACTGGGATGATGAAGTCGTCGGCTTCCGCGGGGCAGAGACGGCGCTCACCTACAGCGCCCGCTTCACCGAAGAGACGGTCGAGTCGGAGCCGAGCACTGCCACTTCGACGCGCTCGGCCAGCGCACCCGGCAACCGGACGCGCAAGTAGATTTTCTTAGGTAAGTCCGCTACGCTTGGGCCTCGGGCAATTTAGCCACTTTGTCCGCAGGCCATTGCGTCGAGCCTTCCGTGCCGCCTTTGCCCAGCGGCACCAGCTCCAACTTCTGCGGATCCAAGATCACGTGCCGCACGCGGCGGCGGTTCCAGGTGTAAACGATGTGCACCAATCCGTCGTCGGTCTGAATGACGGCCGGATACGAGTACTCGCCACGCGATCGCTCCAGAGTCAGAGCCGCCTGCCAGTTCCGGCCATCGCTCGACACGGCCACGCCCAGCTGCTCGCGCCCGCGGGGGCTCGGGCCTGAGCGCACGGTGTGGTTGTAGACCAGCAACTGCCGGCCATCGGCCAGGGTAACTGCGTCGATGCCCGAGTTGGGATTCGGCAGCTGCGAGGGCTCCAGCGGCGACCAGGTCTTGCCCGCGTCGTCCGACCATGTTTGCCAAATCACGCCATCGCTCTTGCCATCCCGACAAAGCATTCCCAGCCGGTCGCCGCCCAAGCGAAGCAGCGTGGGCTGGATGGCGCGAATTTTCTTGCCATCGTTCAGCGGGCCGATCTTGGTCCAGTGCTGGCCAGCGTCGCGCGTAGTTTCCAAATGCACCGTCCAGCCGCTGGCTTCATCGCTGCTGGGACAAACCAGCGTCCCGTCGGCCAGTTCGATCGGTTTGTTCTTCACCGGTCCGATGCCGCCATCGGGCAGGCGTTGGCGATCGTGCCAGGTGCGACCATCATCGGTCGAAGTCATGACCTCACCCCACCATGTATCGGGCGACGCACCGACTTTGAAGAACAACATCAGCGGGCCTTGGGAGGGCTGGAACAAGACGGGGTTCCAAGTCGGATAGCGAAGCTGTGCGCTTTGCACCCCGTTGGCCACTTCCACCGGCGCCGACCATCCTCCTGGTTCCAGTCGGCTGATCCAGATGCCAACATCGGGATGTTTTTCATGCGTGCCTCCAAACCAGGTGCACAAGAGAGTTCCGCTCTTGGACTGCACGATCGAGGCCGCGTGGCATTCGGGGAACGGAGCGGACTGGTAGATGAATTCGTGTTTGACGACGCCCGTCTGAGCGCGCAGCGGTGTCGCCAGCGCCAACAACCCGCAGGTGAAGATCAAGCCTGAAGCGATCGAGGTCGAGAGTCGAAGCACGGCAGCGGTCTCCATTTGCGGGATAGTTTTTAAAATTTTGCAGTCGGCGGCAGCGGCCTTGGGGTGGTTGGCAGGCAGCGGAATCACCGTAGGATGGCACTCCCAGCCGGTCCGAGTTTAACTGGTAGGCTAGCCGCGGAGAAGCCAATGGAGCGCCGCCAACCACCGCAGCCCCGTAGAAGTGGCACCGCATGCTCGATGGATTGATCACAGCTCTGCTGGTCGCGGTTCGCATCGCGGCGACGACCTGGGGCAACGTCGTCCAAAAGCGATTGCTGACGCCTGGTCGGTTGCCACCGCTGGAATTGTTCGCTGCCATCTGGGGCTGGATGACACTGCTGATGTGCCCGTGGTGGATCTCCGCGATCCCGACGGACAGCGTGTTCTGGGGATGGCTGCTGCTGACCTGCCTGCTGGAAGTGCCGGGCAACGTGCTACTGCTGCGGTCGCTACAACAAACCGAGCTGTCGATATTCGGGCCGTTGAGCAGTTTCAAACCGGTCGTCAGTTTGCTGCTGGCTTTTTGCCTGTTCGGCGAACGTCCCGGCGTTTGGGGGCTGTTCGGGGTCGTCATCGTGCTCTTGGGAACCCTGTGGTTGACCAGCCAGCGGTCGGCGAGCGAGACCAGGCTTTCGCGCGAGGCGCGGTGGGCGGGCGTGCGCGACCGGTTGCTGGCCGTGGTGCTGACGGCGGTCGCCTCGGTGTTTCTCAAACAAGGCATGGCCGGCCATGACCAGGCGCAGGTCCTGGGCGTGTGGTGCCTGCTCAGTTGGTTGCTGGCCACCCTGTGGCGCGGTCTAGCTGCGGCCACGACTGCACGCGGCTCGGCCGCATCGCCGCCGGCAGACGTTTTTCAGCGGAGCATGAACATCGGCGGCGGGCGACTTTCGACTTCGCTGCGCGGCCGCGCGGCGAAGTTGCTACACAGCTTGCGCGAGCAGATTTTTTTGCTTCGGCCCGACAGCCGCGGGATCTTCATCGTGGCCGTGGCCATGCTGGTCATGCAAGCCGCGACGATCAGCCTATTTGCGCGGATGCCGGTCGGCTACGCGCTGGCTCTCTTCCAAATCGGCAGCCTGGTAAGCGTCATCATTGGACACCGGCTGTTCGGCGAGGCCGACCTGGTGCGTCGGTCGCTCGCCGCCGGCGTCATGATCCTCGGGGCCATCATCATCATCGTTTACGGATGAGCGCGAGCGTCCGGACTACGCATGGCTCCGCTCGATCCGCACGGCGCACTGACCGTCGCCGATGTGGACCGACTTGGCCTCTTGGGCAGCCGCATCGGGTTCGCGCTCGATGGCGTCGGCCAGCGTTTCCGTAGCGATATAGGCCTGCCACTCCTGAACCGCCAGAGCGATCTCATCGCTGGCCTGTGAATAGAAGACGCGAATGCGGTCTTCGATCTGGAGGTCGGCGTCCTTGCGCAGTTGCTGGACCTGGCGTACGAAGTCGCGGGCCATTCCTTCGCGTTTAAGCTCTGGAGTCACCGTCGTCGAGATGGCCAATTGCAGACCGCGTTCTTCGCCGAACGCCCAGCCGGGCGAATTCACCGCCTCGACCAACACGTCCTCGGACTCCAGCTCGACGACCTGGCCATCCAACTGGACACTCAGTCGCCCACCGCTGCGCAGCGGGTCGAGATCGGCGCGCGGCGCCTTGGTCAGGAATTCGCGGATCGCATTGGACAGCTTGCCATACTTCTGCCCCAGCGTCTTCAGGTTGGGTTTGTAGTTGTAGCTGACCAGATCGCTCAAACTGCCAGCCGAGGTCAGTTGTTTGATGTTCAGTTCGTCCAGGATGACATCCCGCAGCGTTTCGATCGCTTGGGCGCTGGCACCATCGCCGGAAACCGCAAAGCGGATCTCGGCCAGGGGCTGCCGCACGCGGAGCGCTGCATCGTCGCGGAGCTTGTGCCCGAGCCGCACGACGCGCTGGGCCAGCAACATGCGCTCGTTCAACTGCGGATCGAGCAACTCCGGCTGAACAACCGGATACTCGCACAGATGCACGCTCTCAGGCGATCGCTCGCGCGTCGAGGCAAACGTTCGCGCCAGATTCTGGTACATGCGTTCGGTCAGGAACGGAATGCACGGGGCCAGCAATTTGCTCAGCGTCAGCAGCACCGAGTAGAGCGTCTGGTACGCGGCCAGCTTGTCGCGATCGCTGGCATCGCGCGATCGCCAGAAACGCCGGCGGTTGCGGCGAATATACCAATTGGAAAGATCGTCGATGAATTCCGCACACGCAGCGCACATTTCCGCCGCATGATAGTCGTTCAACCGCGAGCGGCAGGTTTCGATCAACTGCTGCAGGTGCGAAAGGATCCAGCGATCGATCTCCGGGCGCTCCTCCAGCGGTACCTGCGCCACGCCCGGATCGAAACCGTCGGCGATCGAGTAGTTGACGAAGAAGGCATACGAGTTCCATAGCGGAATCAAGATCTGGCGGCGGATGTCGTCAGCCGGCTGGCTGGTGACGACGCAGATCGGTTCGCCTTCTTTCGTGCGATCGATCGGGCCATCGGCCGTCTGGATCGTGATCTGCTTGTTCCGATTGCGATGGCCGAACCGCAGGTCGGTCGCCGGAGGCTGGGCCAGAAACATCCACCGCATGGTCTCGACGCCCAACTGCTCGGCCGCTTCTTCAAACCAGATCGCCGTGCCGTCGGACTTGTGCATCGCCTGGCCGCTTTCGTCCATTACCAGGCGATGTCCCAGCAATGTCTTGAACGGCGGCGAGTTGTCCATCATCGTGCCCATCGACAACAGCGCGTAAAACCAGTTGCGGAACTGGCCGGGGAAGCACTCGGTGACGAAGTCCGCCGGATACCACTGCTGCCACTTTTCGCGATCGGTCGTGTAATCGAGCGTCGAAAACGGAACGATGCCCGCATCCAGCCAGGGATTGCCGACGTCGGGTACGCGCGACATCAGCCGCCCGGTCTTGGGATTGCGAATTTTGATCTTGTCGATCCAAGGGCGGTGAGGCGAGTTGTCGTCGAACTCCTCCCAGCCCTCGACCGCCCGCTCCTTCAGTTCGGCCAGCGAGCCGATGACTTCGAAATCGTACCTGGCTTCGCCGTCTTCGATATACTCCTCAAACCAAATCGGCAGCGCCAAGCCCCAGAAGCGTTTCTTGGAAATCATCCAGTCGCTCATGTTGGTCAGCCATTCGAGTTCGCGCTGTTGACCGTCCATGTTCGTCGGCAACCAACGGATTTGGCGGACGACGTCTTTGATCTCGTCGCGCCAGTCCATGCGGATGAACCATTCGTCGACCAGGCGGAAGACCAGTTCGTCGCCTGTTCGCCAGCAGTGCGGGTAGATGTGCGGGTAATCTTCGACGGCGACCAGCAATTGCCGGCTGCGCAAGTGTTCGAAAACCATTTCCGCTGTCCGTTTATCGATCGCCTCCATGCCAGTGAAGGGACCGAAGCCTTCGAGAAAGCGTCCATCGGCTGCCAGCGGGGCAATCGGCACGAGGTTTTCCGCGCGGCCAAGATGAAAGTCGACGTCGCCGCAGCCGGGCGCAATGTGCACGATGCCCGTACCTTCGCCGGCCACCACGTTAGGATTGCCTTTGGAGTCGCGACCACCGTCGACCACGCGGTGGCAGTCGATCGCCGACTTGGCCGCATCGGCTCCGCGGAGGATGCCGCTGGGAAAACCGCCCGGCTGTTGCTGGGCCGGCAACTGGTCGAACGGGCCAGAGTATTGCCAGCCGACCAGATCCTTACCCATCACCGCACCTTCGATCTCGTACCCGCCTTGCTCTTTGAAGATCTGCGAGATCGATTTCAGTTTGCCGATGCCCGACGGCCAACTCCATTCGGGACGACCGAAGCCCTGCTTGAATTCGCTCTGCAAGCGGGCGAACTCCAAATTGTCCTGGGCAAAGTAGTACAGCGCTCCGTCGCGCTTGGCCCGCAGTTTCACATACTTCAGCTCCGGATTGACCGCCACCGCCACGTTGCTGGTCAGCGTCCAAGGCGTCGTCGTCCAGATCAGAAAGTATTCGTTGTCGCGCCCCTTGATCGGGAAACGCACAAAGACCGATTTATGCACGGTCAAGCGGCGGCCGTCGGCAACTTCCATTTGGCTGTACGCGCTGCCAGCCCGGCCCGACCAGGGCATTACGTCGAAGCCGCGATAAATCTTGCCGCGCTCGAAGCACTTTTTGAGAAAGCACCAGATCGTTTCGTTGTTCTGGGTCGAGAAGGTGAAGTAACTGCCGCCCCACTCGGAGTTGCCCAAGCGCGCGATCAGCTCGTGCGCGGCCCCTTGCTCGACCTTGCCCGACGGAGTCCGCAGAGTTGCCGTTTCGTCGGTGCCGAGTTTTTCGGCCAGGCCGACCAACTGCTGGGGATCGTCCCAATCCATCCAGTAGCCGAGGCGGATCGACTGTTCAGTCTGCCGCGCGGCGTACTTGAGGACGCGCTTCTTGCACTCGTTGGAAAAGCGGTCGATGCCGAAGGCTTCGATGCGGCTCTTCTCGCCCAGCCCCAATTGCTTTTCAACTTCGACCTCGACCCACAGTCCCTGGCAATCAAAACCGTTCTGATAACGGAGCTCGTGTCCGGTCATCGCGCGGAAGCGCTGGTAGGTGTCCTTGAAGGTGCGTCCCCAGGCATGGTGCACGCCCATTGGATTGTTGGCCGTGATCGGACCATCCATAAAGCTCCACTTGGGCTTGCCTTGGTTCTGCTGGCGGAGCTTGTCGAAGATGCGGTTTTGATTCCAGAACTTCAGCACGGTGTGTTCGCCATGCACAAACGCGGAATCGCCAACTCGCTCAAACATGAAAACTTTCCTGGTCGAAAACTGGGCAGCCTGACAGCCGAATCCCCGTTTGGGGCAGGCGTTAAATCGTATCGAAAGCCACGATTTTGAGAAAGACGCTCGCGCCGTTCTGGGGCGGAGTGGCGCCCTGGTCCGCCTGCGGAAGTTTCGAGTAAAATGCCGCCTTCCGCAGCCGCGCCAGATGAAGTTGTCGATCCAGGCTGAAGCGCAGGCGATTTATTGAGGAGCAACATGTCGCACGTTTCTGCCCCACGATTCGTCCAAAATGCTGTGCGCCCCGAGTTTCCGCGGCGCGCGGTCGTCACTGCCGGCATGCCCTACGGAAACAAGGATCTGCATTTCGGCCACGTCGGAGGCGTCTTTATTCACGCCGACTGCTACGCGCGGTTTCTGCGCGACCGGATCGGCGCCGAAAATGTCCTCTTCGTATCCGGCACCGACTGCTTCGGTTCGCCCATCGTCGCCGACTACGCCGACAAGGTGCAGAAGGGTGATTTCAGTGGAACCCTGGTCGAGTTCGTCCAGACCAATCATCAGCGGCAGCGTGAGACGTTGGCCGCATACTCGATTTCTCTCGACGCCTTCGCCGCGTCCGCCCTAGAACCCTACCACAGCGTCCACCGGGAGCTGGGTGCCGAGATTCTGCGAACGCTGTACGAGCACGGGCACCTGGAAAAGCTGACGACCTCCCAGTTCTACGATGCCAAGAAGGGCATGTTCCTCAATGGCCGTCAGGTCGTCGGCCGCTGTCCGATCGAAGGCTGCCAAAGCGAAAAAGGCTACGCCGATGAATGCTCGCTGGGGCACCAGTACGAACCGAGCGAACTGATCAACCCGATCAGCATCCTGACCGGTGAAAAGCCGGAAATGCGCGACGTAACGAATTGGTATCTCTCCGTCGAACCCTTTCGCGAACCGCTCTTGGAGTGGCTGCGGGGCTTGGAGCAGAAGCAGGCCTGGCGCGAGTTCGCGATCCGCGAAGTGCTCGAGTATTTTGGATTGCCCGCCTTGTACATCAAGCGCGACGAGCTGGAAGAGGCTGGCGAGGCTGAGGTGCTTTCCAAACTGCCGCCGCACCAGCGCGAGTCGGGGCGGAGCAAGTCGGACAAATT
>JBQCJB010000700.1:0-3169 GCA_051953155.1 Aureliella sp.
CAAGAAGGCGATCCGGGCTGCCACGCGGGTGGCGCTGGCCTCGCGGTTGGTCGACGGTCAGGTCGTGGTCATCGATCAATTGGAGATGTCGGCGCCCAAGACCAAGGAATTGGCTGGCGTGCTCAAGGCTCTGGGCCTGGCTGGTCAGACGACGTTGGTCGCTACCGAAGGTCATGCACCGAACGTGTACATGAGCGGCCGCAACATTCCTGGGTTGACGATCAGCCCGGTATCGGATCTCAATGCCCTGGCGCTGATGCGTCCGCGACGCGTGCTGTTGACGCGAGCCGCGGTGGATCTGATCAAGTCGAAATTGGAAACCAAAACGGCCGCCTAATTGCGGACCGGGCCGCTGCCGGCCACGAAGTCAAAAACGAACGAGCGTTTTCTAGGTGAATCAGATGAGTAAGCCAGCCAATGCACCGAGCGCAGGTCTGCAGCTCGAGTCGCATCAAGTGATCTACCGGCCTTTGGTTACGGAAAAGGGTGTGCATCGCGCCAACCGGCACAATGCCTATGGCTTCGAGATTCATCCGCAAGCCACCAAGACCGACGTCAAGAAGGCTGTCGAAGAGTTGTTCAACGTCAAAGTGGTCGACGTGCGAACTCAGAATCGCCTGGGCAAGGCGCGGCGCTTCCGCAATCGCCAAGGGGCAACCCGTGCTTGGAAGAAGGCCATCGTCAAGCTGGCTCCCGATCACCGCATCGATTTCTTCTAAGCGAAAGTTCGACCGAGAGAGACGACGCTAAGCCGGGCTCAAGCGGTGGGCCGGCCCGCTGCCAGACAAAGAGTGTTATAAGGTTCCGATCAATATGGGTATTCGACAATACCGACCAACTTCGCCAGGACGCCGCAATGCGTCGGTAAGCGACTTTGCCGAGCTGACGCCAGGCGCCAAGCCCGAGAAGTCGCTGCTGGAGCGCAAGAAGAAGACCGGCGGACGCAATAACCAAGGCAAGATCACCGCCCGGCATCGCGGCGGCGGTCATAAGCAGCAGTACCGCATCATCGACTTCAAGCGGAATAAGGACGGCGTGCCGGCGACGGTCGATTCGATCCAATACGACCCGAATCGTTCCTCGCGCATCGCCCTGCTGGTCTACGCCGACGGCGAGAAACGCTACGTGATCGCGGCTGACGGCCAGAAAGCCGGAGACGTCGTGCACAACGGTGCCGACGCTCCACCCAAGGTCGGCAACTGCATGCCGATGAAGCACATGCCGCCAGGCACTGAAGTGTTCTGCATCGAGATGGAGCCGGGTCGCGGTGGCGTGCTGTGCCGCAGTGCGGGCACGCTGGCCACGCTGATGGCTCGCGAAGCCGACTGGGCTCAGCTGTCGCTACCCAGCGGTGAAATTCGCCGCGTGCCGGGGAATTGCCGGGCCACCATCGGCCGCACGAGCAACCCCGACCACGATGCGGTCGTCATCGGCAAAGCTGGCCGCAATCGCTGGAAGGGTATTCGTCCGTATGTCAGAGGTACGTCCATGAACCCGATCGATCACCCGCACGGTGGTGGTGAAGGTCGAACCAAGGGCGGACGCCATCCGGTCAGCCCGCAAGGTTTCTCGGCCAAGGGTGGTGCGACGCGTCGCCCGCGCAAGCCGGGTAATTCGTCAATCATTCGCCGCCGCAAGTCGCGCCGTTATGGTCAACTAAAGCTGCGGTAAGCATTCACTAAGAGTGGGCCGCCGGCACGATCGCATCGCGAGCGTGCCGGAACCAGCGGTCCGAGTTCGGAAACAAAGTCAACCTGCGTTCAGTGGAAAAGCCCTATGGGTCGTTCAGCTAAAAAAGGTCCGTTCGTCGATCCGAAGCTTTACTCGAAAGTAGTAAAGGTTCAGGAAGCAGGCTCCGGGGCCGCCATCACCACGTGGGCCCGCCGGTGCACGATCGTGCCGGAGTTTGTCGGCGTGACGTTCATGGTGCACAACGGCAAGCAGCACATGAAGGTGTTTGTCACCGAAGACATGGTCGGCCACAAGCTCGGCGAGTTCGCTCCCACGCGAACCTTCCGCGGCCATGGCGGCAAGGGTGGCAAGAAGTAATCGGTTTCAGGCGTTTTTGGTTTTTTGGGAGAGGACGCGAGCATGGCGTTCCGCGCGACACATCGATTTGCACGCATCAGCGCCCGCAAAGTGCGCCCGCTGGCCGACCTGGTCCGCGGCAAGTTCGCTGACGAGGCTTTGAATATCCTCAAGTACCAACCGCACCGCGGCGCGCGGATGCTGGAGAAGGTGCTCAAGAGCGCTGTTGGCAACGCTCAGGATCCCGACCAGAACTCGGGCCGCTCGAGCAATCCAGAGCAGTTGGTCGTGACCGACGCCCGCATCGACGGCGGACCGATCTTCAAACGCATCCGTCCGCGAGCTCGCGGGATGGCTTATGGAATCTTGCGTCGCACGGCGCATATCACGGTGGTGCTCCAGTCGCTGGAAGAAATGTAAGAGCGAGTAATCGTCATGGGACAAAAAGTTAATCCAGTCGGCTTCCGCACCGGGGTCGTCATCGGTTGGAAGAGTCGCTGGTACGCCTCGAAACAGGAGTTTGCCGAACTGCTGGTCGAGGACCAGAAGATCCGCAAGTTCATCAAGAATCATCCGAAGAAGGCTCAGCAGTACCGCAGCGCCGGCATCGATCGCATCGAGATCGAACGGACGCGCGACGAAGTTCGCGTCATGCTGTACGTCGCTCGGCCTGGTTACATCATTGGTAAGAAGGGCCAGGACGTCGAAGCCCTGCAGGAAGAACTGCAGTCGCTGATCGGCCGCCGGGTCAATTTGAAAATTGAAGAAGTCTCGCGGCCAGAGGTTATGGCCCAGTTGGTCGCTGAGGACATCGCTCAGCAACTGGCCAAGCGAGCCAACTTCCGCCGCACGATGAAGCGGGCGATTGAAACGACGATGGATGCAGGTGCCAAGGGCATCAAGGTTCAGTTGGCCGGTCGACTCGGTGGGGCTGAAATGGCTCGCCGCGAAAAGGCCAACGCCGGCGCTCTCCCCTTGAGCACACTGCAAGCCAAGATCGATTACGGATTTGCCGAGGCGTCCACGCCACAAGGCAATATTGGAATTCAAGTATGGGTCAATCAAGGTACTTACGCGGGAGACTCGAGCGATGGCGCTGATGCCCAAGCGGGTCAAGCATCGAAAAAGCCAAAGAGGGCGT
>JBQCJB010000701.1:0-2081 GCA_051953155.1 Aureliella sp.
GAGCCGAAAAATCTCTCGCACTACCTCTATCCTTTATCAATCTCCGCTCCTGCCAAGCTTACCAAGCTTCACAGGACTGCGGGATTATAGCGGATGAGAAGACTGGGTCAATATCGATTATTTCGCCATAAACACTTACCACACAAGCACTTGCGACGAACAAGCTTTCGGGAAGCGAAAAATCTTTCCCATACTTCGCCAACGCCAAAAGACCTCCAGCCTCCTCAGACAGTTAGGGGGCAGAGCCTGGCGGCCGGGAGTTTTCGCCCGAGCGCGAAACAGCTACTTGCGGAGGAAAGAGAGAGGGCGGCTGGCCGAGCGTCCTTCGCTGGCGAAAGCCGAGCGGACAATCCAGAAGCAGACCAAGCCCAAGAGCGTGCCGCACGCGTCGGCCGCAAAGTCCTTGACGTCCGGACTGCGCCCGGCGACGAACTGTTGGCTCCACTCGTCGAACATGGCGTACAGCAGCGCAATGGTCAGCACCGCCGACGCATGCACGCGCATATCCCGCACGCGGAGCGCCATGACCGCGCTGAGCAACAGTCCTAGACCGCCAAAGGCCGCGACGTGATAGAGCTTGTCCGATCCGAGCGACGGAAGTGAACTGCCCGGCAAGTGAGTGGCGGCGAAGATAGCCAGCCAGTACACTCCCAGGACGATGGTTGTCATTCGAATCACTGCCATCACCGTTTCAAAAGACGTTTGTCGAGCTGGCGTTTGCATGCAGTCCTGCGAGATAAACGAGATAATGGGGCATTCGAATCCACCCGAGCTATCTCGTTGCATCGTCCGTTGGCACGCCTGGACTATAATAAACGCTCTCCGTTTCAAAACCCCTAGATTCTATCTATCCCGCCCTGTTCGAGGTAACGACGATGTTGCATTCCTGCCGTTGGTTTGTGTGGTTGGCGATCTTGGGGTGGCTTGCGGCGGGACTGAGTCCAATGCAGGTAACTGCACAAGATGAAAAACCGGTGAAGGAGCCGCCGGTAAAGGACGGTTGGCGGCCACTAATCAAAGCGAACTCGCTCGACGGCTGGGAGATCACGCAGTTCGGCGGCGAAGGAGAAGTCAAAGTCGTCGACGGCCAGCTGGTGCTCGGCATGGGCGATCCGCTGACCGGCATCACTTGGAAAGCCAAAGATTTTCCGACGACCAACTTCGAGATCAAGCTCGAGGCCCAGCGCATTCAGGGCAACGACTTTTTATGCGGTCTGACCTTTCCCATCGGCGAGGATCACGCGTCGCTGATTTGCGGCGGCTGGGGTGGCGGGGTCGTCGGACTGTCGAGCGTCGATGGCAATGACGCCTCGGAGAATTCCACCAGCACCTTCCTCGACTTTAAAAATGGCCAGTGGTACAGCTTCCGGGTTCGCGTCGACGACCAGTTCGTCACGGCCTGGGTCGACGACGAACGCGTCTTTCGGCAAGAGCGCGATGGCCGCGACTTTTCGGTGCGAGCCGAGGTGATGTCGACTCGGCCGCTGGGCTTTTGCGTCTTCCAATCGAAGGTCGCCGTGCGCAACCTCGCCTGGCGTCCACTGGAAAGCGGCAAGACAAAGGGAGACGCCAAGCCCGCAGCCGACGCCAAGCAAGACACCCAAGCCGAAGCCAAATCCAAGAGCTCTTCCTAGATCAGGCACCCGATGAGCGACTCTTTGGAATTTGATCTCGACACGCTGCACATGGCTCGAGCCCTGCAACTGGCCGACCAGGCCGCCAGCGAGGACGAGGTGCCGGTCGGCGCAGTCGTCGTCCACGGCGGCCGCGTGATCGGCGCCGGTTACAACCAGCGCGAAGCACTTTCCGATCCGACGGCGCATGCCGAGATGATCGCTATCACCCAGGCGGCTTCCACGCTGGCCAGCTGGCGGCTAGAGGACTGCACGCTGTACGTGACGCTGGAGCCCTGTCCGATGTGCGCCGGGGCGATCGTGCAGGCGCGGATCCCGCGAGTGGTGTATGGCGCCCGCGATCCGAAAGCCGGCGCCGTCGATAGCCTCTTTCGCTTGCTGGACGATCCGCGGCTGAATCACCGCGCGGCGGTCACCGGCGGCGTCCTGGCCGAACAATGCGGCCTG
>JBQCJB010000702.1:0-3290 GCA_051953155.1 Aureliella sp.
GGCCTGGTGGCGCCGCAGGACCTCGCCGTGCTGATCCTCGGCGAGAGCGGCACGGGCAAGGAGCTCGTCGCCCGCGCCGTCTACCAGCATAGCCGCCGGTCGGCGGGGCCGTTCCTGGCCATCAACTGCGCGGCCATCCCGGAGAACCTCCTGGAGAGCGAGCTATTCGGCCACGAGAAGGGCGCGTTCACCGGGGCGGACCGCCGCCGGATCGGCAAGTTCGAGCAGTGCTCGGGGGGGACGCTGTTCCTCGACGAGATCGGCGACATGACGCCGCTGACGCAGGCGAAAGTGCTGCGGGTGCTCCAGGACGGCCGGTTCGAGCGGGTCGGCGGCAATGAGACGATCCGCACCGACGTCCGGGTGATCGCCGCGACCAACCGGGACCTGGAGCAGATGGTGGCGGCGGGCGAGTTCCGCGCCGACCTCTATTACCGGCTGAGCATCGTGACCATCACGCTGCCGCCGCTCCGCGAGCGTGGCGAAGACCTTCCGCTCTTGATCGATCACTTCCTCAGGCGGTTCAGCCCCGAGCTGGGAAAGGAGGTCGATCGGATCGCCCCGGACGCACTGGAGGTGCTCCGGCGCTACACCTGGCCCGGAAACATCCGCGAGCTGCAGAGCGTCATTCGCGAGGCGCTGATCGTTTCGACCGGCCCGACCTTGCTGCCCGACTTTTTGCCGCTCGAAGTGCGCGGCGAATCTTCCGCGAGCGCGACGGTTCCGCCACGCGACGACTTGCGGCCGCTGGAGGAATGGCGCGAGCTGGGGCGGTTCATCGAGCGGTCGCTCGCCGCCGGAGCGGGCGACGTCTATCGCGAGGCGCTGCAGCGCTTCGACCGTTTGATTCTCAATCAGGCGATGTCCGCAGCGGGAGGACTCCAGTGCAAGGCCTCGGAGCTGTTGGCGCTCAGCCGTCCCACGCTCCGGGCGAAGCTCCGTGTGGTTGGCTCGGCCGCCAAGGGAAGCGGGCCCAACGAGTTCCTAAGCTAGATTGTGAGGACGACTCGCGCCGCCCCCCGACCGCGACGCAGTTTTCTAGAACGACGGTATTTTCGCTGCGACTGTCCCCCCGGACCTCTGGAATGCTGCCGCCGGCTGGCGTAGGCTGTCCTGGACCGAGAGTTCGGCGATGGCTCTCGAGTAACTGATTGCGGCGGGACGCACGCCTCTTGGCGAATGCCTGCCGCGCGTCGCCTCGCCTCAAGTCTACGGGGAGTGACCTGAATGTTACGCTGCAAACACTGTGTCGGCCTGGTCGGAGTTGTGCTGGTCTTGATCGTCAGCCTTGGACTGTGGACGCGCCAGGCCGTTCACGGACAGAACGCCGGCGACGCGGCGACCAAACTAAAAGTCTTGCTCCAGGAGCGATGCGATATTCTCCAACGTCGCGTGGATACCGTCCAAGCCCTCGTGGCCAGCGGCCGAGCCGGCCCGGAGACGGTCGTAGCCGCGCGCGGCGACCTGCTGGACGCCCAACTGGCTTTGGCGACCGACAAAGCGCAGAAGATCGAAGTGCTCGAGCGCAAAGTCGACAACGCCAAACAATATGAACAGCTCAAGCAGAAGGGTTTCGAGGCTGCCCAGTCCGGTTACCCTGAAGCGCTGCTGGCCACGGCCCAGCGATTGGAGGCCGAGATCGAGCTGCTGCGGCAGCAACAATAACCGCGAGCTTGCCCGTCAAGGGAACGTCGGCTTTTGCGGTGAAACGTTCAACCAAGGCGCGCAGACGCGGGCTGAGCCGCCGGACGAAGCTGGTTAGCTGCCGACTCGATTGGCCAGACTGCCCACCGTCGCCACAAGTTCCTGTGGCTCGATCGGCTTGGCGATGTGCAGCTGGAAGCCGGCGATCATGGCTCGCGTGCGGTCTTCGGATCGGGCAAAGGCAGTCAAGGCGACCGAGGGCGTCTTGCCGCCTTGATCGGCCGGCAGTTTCCGCACGTCGCGGATGAACTGGTAACCGTCGCGGCCCGGCATACCGATGTCACTGATCAAGACCGACGGCGCAAAGGTTCGGAGCTTTTGGAGTCCTTCGTCCGCGCTGCCTGCGGTCTCGACCTCGGCCCGGTACTGGCTGAGCACGCGTTTGATGAGCGTCCGGGCATCTGGCTCGTCGTCGACGACCAGCACCTTAACGCCAGACAAGTCGATCTCGGCAGTTTGGGCGGCGTGACTGCTGCGCGAAGTCGTGGGGTGTACGCGCTGGTCGGCATCGTGAATGGGAGCCAGCGGCAGGTTCACGATAAACGTGGACCCCTGCCCTTCCCCTTCGCTGGTCGCCTGCACAGTTCCGCCGTGCAGTTCGACGAGACTTTTAACGATCGATAGTCCCAATCCCAGCCCGCCGTAGGAACGCGTGGTCGACGCATCAGCCTGTCGGAAGCGCTCGAAGACCTGCGGCAAAAACTCAGGCTTGATGCCGATCCCATTGTCGCGAACGGTCAGTTCCAAATGCGAATTGACGCGTTCGAGAATGATGTCGACCTTGCCACCCTTGGGCGTGAATTTGATCGCGTTGCTGAGCAAGTTCCAGGCGATTTGCTGCAAGCGCGTGGGATCGCCCGAGACGGGGCCGACGCGCGGGTCGATGATTTTCCTCAGCAAGATTCCCTTGGCATCGGCCGACGGGCGCACTGAGTCGACGGCGGCTTCGACGACGTTGGCCAGATCGGTCCACTGCACGTCCAGCCGCACTTTGCCGGAGATGATGCGGCTCATGTCGAGCAGGTCTTCGATCAGCTGCGTCTGAGCGCGGGCATTTCGCTGGATCGCCTCCAGCCCCTGGGCCATGTCTGAAGGTTCGACCTTGCCGCTGGAAAGCACCTGCGACCAACCGAGGATGGCGCTCAGCGGCGTGCGCAGTTCATGCGAGAGCGTCGCGAGGAACTCGTCCTTCATGATGCTCACCCGCTCCGCCTCCGAGCGAGCTGCTCGCTCGGCTTGCAGTAGGCTCTCGCGTTCGTCGGCTGCGCGGCGCAGGTTTTCATACAACCGCGCGTTGTCGATGGCGACGGCGGCTTGCGACGCTACGCCCATGATGATGCGTTCGGTGCGCTCGCTGAAAGCCGCCGCCCGCGGATGTCCGAAGAACAAGCCGCCCAGCACTTCTCCAGTTCGCGAGTTGACAGGGGCTGCCAAGAAGCTTTTTACCGGCAAGTGGCCTTTCGGCAAACCGTAGTGCGGCGCTAGTTGTCCATAACGCGGATCGGCCTGTACGTCGTCGGAGCGCGTCGGCCCCTCGCCGCGAAAAGTGGCTGCGAACATCGGCGTGGCCCGCGGCTGGCCGAACT
>JBQCJB010000703.1:0-2627 GCA_051953155.1 Aureliella sp.
ACGTTGCAACCGACAATGGCTCGCCTGCTATTTCGCGAACCGCCACGGTCACGCTGAATGTAGCGGCCGTCAACGACGCGCCGATCGCCGTCGGCGACAGCGACTCGACGCAAGAAGATACGGCCAAGACGATTCAGGCCACCGCCCTGACGTCGAACGATCGACCCGGTCCTGCGACTGCGACCGACGAAGTCGGCCAAGGTCTGACCATCACGGCAGTCAGCCCGAACAGCGCCCAGGGTGGTACGGTGACTTTGGCCGCGGGCGGTGGTTCGGTCACCTACACTCCGGCACCGAATTTCTTCGGAACGGATACTTTTACCTACACGATCAGCGATGACGGCTCGCCTGCCGGTCAGGCCACCGCCACGGCCACGATTACGGTGACGCCAGTCAACGATGCGCCGACGGCCGGCAATGATACGGTCACTGCCTTCAAGGGTGTGCCGCTGACGATCGCCGGCACGACGCTGCTGGTCAACGATAACCCCGGCCCTGCTAACGAAAGCGGACAGCAGCTAACCGTCACCAGCGTCTCCGGCGCCGTGAACGGCACCGTGGCGCTAGCGTCCAACGGACAGATCGTCTTCACGCCGAACGCTGGCTACACCGGTCCAGCCTCCTTCAGCTACACGGTCAGCGACAACGGGCAAACGGGCAGCACCGCCGATCCCAAGACAGCCACGGGGACGGTGAATATAACAGTTCAGGAATTCATTCCCAGCAGCATCTCGGGATTTGTGTACGTCGATGAAACGCTCGACGGCATTCTCAATGCTGCCGAGCGGCGGCTGGGTGGTGTGATTGTCTCGCTGGCCGGTACGGCTTTCGGCCAAACCATCACCGAAACGGTCACCACGCTGGCTGACGGCAGCTACCACTTCGATCAGTTGGCTCCCGGATCGTATACGGTCAGCTTCGTCAATCCGGCTCTGCTGATCGACGGCAAGGAAACCGCTGGCGCCTTGGGCGATGCCGATGGCATCAAGAACAACAATTCGTTCAAGGTCGACATCACGACGCCCGGCGGCATCGACGCAACGAATTACAACTTCGCCGTCAACGGTATTATCAGCGGCTACGCGTCGGTGCTCGAGAAACTCGCCTCGCGCTACTATACGGCTGGATCGCCGATGGCGAACTACGGACTCTATTCGCTGGTCGATTCCAGCGGCGGACAGGACTGGTTCACCAAGCTCGATGGCTTCGATGATGTCGTGTTTGCTGAAACCACAATGACCAACTCGGGCAGCGAAGTCATACTGACAATCGTGCAAAGCAACCACGACGTCTACTCGGCGTTGCTGGGCAAGGGCAAGTTCATCACGATGCACGACGAACAGGGCAACACGGTCATCCGAGTTCTCGGCGGCCGCGACCAGTTGCAGTTCACCAAAGTCAACATGGCTGCACCGGCGATCGCCAACGCGACCAATTACCTTGACTCGGTCGACGAATTCTTTGCCCAAGAAGGCTGGTAGAAACCAGGCTTTTCCGACTGACCACAATCGCTAGCTCGTTCTCGAACCTCGATTCGGGAACGAGCTTTTTTATAGGCTGCGGCGGGCCGAGCGAATTTGGACCGGCAGGCCAAAGGTTTCTTCGAAGAGGTTGCCGGTTTGCCGTAGGGCCAACTGTTCCAGCGATACATCGTCCACGCCGGTGGCGATGATGATCATGCGATTGTTTTCGATGCGGCACTTGATGCCGCTGATGCGCTGGCTGCGCGATTCATCCAAAGCAATGGCCAACCGCAGGATCGCCGCCAGCTTGGCGACTGCCACGCGATCCTGGCGGTCGAGGTTGGCATAGCCTTCGTGATCGGGCTGGGGGCTGCTGCGGCGGTGGTACCGAGCCACCAAGGCGACCAGCAGCACATCGCGGCGGCTGAGGCCAAACAGTTCGCTGTTGCGAATCAGGTACATGGCGTGCTTGTGGTTGCTGCGCACGTTGATGTACAGCCCGATCTCATGCAAGAGCGCGGCCAGGTACAGCAGCAGCTCCAGCCGCGACTCGAGCTGGTGTTCTGATTGCAGTTCGGCGAACAGCTTGCGAGCCAGATCGGCCACGTGCCGGGCATGCTTGGCGTCGAAGTCGAACTTGCGTCCCAGACCGATCGCCGAGCGGATGATCTGATTGCGGAAGTCGGCTGTCCACATATCGCGGAGCGCCAAGTCCTGCAGCAATCCATCCCGTAGATTGGTGTCGGCGATCCGCAGCGTCTGTGCATGAAAGCCGCGGGCCAGCAGCACATAGCTTAGCAGCGCCGGTCCGATCGTCTCGGCATCTTGAAAACTGATTCCATAACGCTGGACGATTTCATCGTCGCTCATCCGCAGCATCTGTCGAGCAAAGTCGTTCAGCACGTCCACCCGCAACTCGCCCAGCGAATCGCTCGACCAATCGGTCAGGAGATGATTGGCTGCGAAACGCACATCGCCGCCGATGCCGATGACCTGCAGTGGCGTATCGCTCGTGACGTGCTCGCAGATTTGTTCGACGACGCGCTGGATTTGGCTTTCCATAATCGCCCGCTGCTTGGCTAGCGGCGCGTCGAATTTCTCCAGCGTTTCTAGCAGCCGCAACGAACCCAGGCGGTAGGTGTTCGAGAACAAGACGTTGCCCGA
>JBQCJB010000704.1:0-3820 GCA_051953155.1 Aureliella sp.
CCCCCAGCCCCCTCTCCCCGAAGCGGGGCGAGGGGGAGCCGTGACTTTAGGCCTCTCGTTCCGAGGCTTGTCCCGCTGGCTTGCCTGTCACTTCCATAGCGGCGCGGTCTGTTGAGCGTTCCAGGCTTCCCAGCGGGCGGAGAGTTCGCTGACGCGCTGGGGATGCTGCTGGGCCAGATTGTTCGACTCGCTTAGGTCGCTGGCTAGATCATACAACTGCCAGGGACTTGCCCCGTCGCGGACGAGTTTCCAGTTGGCACTCCGCAAGGCATGCTTCTTGCCGAGCCGCCAATAGAGCGTCTGGTGCGGTGGATCGGCCGAGTCGCCTTTGAGCAGCGGCAGCAGGTTACGGCCGTCGCGCTCGAGCTGCTGGGGCGCGGCGCCAGCGTTTGCCAGCGTCAAGGCGGTCTCCGCAGCGTCCATCGACGTGACCGGCGCATCGAGCGTGCGGCCAGCCGGCAAAGTGCCCTTCCACGACACGATGTAGGGAACGCGAATGCCGCCTTCGAACAACTCGCCCTTGCCACCGCGCAACGGCAGATTGCTCGAAGTAAGCTCTTTCGTCGGACCGCCATTGTCGCTTAAGAACACGACCAGCGTCCGCTCTTCCAAGCCCGAGTCGCGAAGCTTGGCCATCACCGATCCGACGCCCTCGTCGAGCTGGGCAAGCATCGCCGCGAAGATGCGGCGGTGGACGTCTTTGATGTGCGCGAAGCGATCCATGTACCGATCGGCAGCCTGCATCGGACTATGTACCGCGTTATACGCGAGCAAGAGGAAAAATGGTTGGCTGCGATGGCGGTCGATGAAATCGCAAGCTTGCCGCGTAAAGGCGTCGGTTAAATGTTCGCGCTCGTCGAAGCTTTGACTGATCCGGAGAATCGGATTGTCGGCATCGTAGTCCGGTTCGCGGTGCCCCATGTGCGTACTCCACACGATGCGCCCGTCGGGCGCCGTCCAGCGCCCCTTCGCTTGGTCGGGTAGCGCCGTCCGCCGCAGCCAGGTCGTCACACCGGACCAGGGTGGCGGCACGTAGTAATGCCCTTCGTGCAAGAAGCCGAAGAACTCGTCAAAGCCGCGGCGCTGCGGATGAAAGGGCGCTGTCCCGCCCAAGTGCCACTTACCGACGATGCCTGTCGCGTAGCCTGCCCTGCGCAGTGACTCGGCGATCGTCGTTTCTGAAATCGGCAGGCCGACGCCGGGCTCGGCATTCTTGGCTCCGATCGGGTTGAACTCGAATCCGAAACGCGTCTGGTAGCGAGCCGTCAGCAGCGCCGCTCGCGATGCGGCGCATAGCGGCGCGGTGACGTAGCCGCTGGTCAATCGCACGCCACCAGCTGCCAAGGCATCCAGATGCGGCGTCGGTATCTCGCGCCCTCCGTAGCAGCCCAGTTCACCGTAGCCGAGATCATCGGCGACGATGAACACGACGTTCGGTCGCTGAGCGCTCGACGCGGGGGCCGCTGTTTCAGACCGGGCGCTCGGCGCCACGGCTATCAAGATGATCAACGCGGCCAACCTTGGACGCCAGCGTGAAACGGTTGAGTTCGGCATGATGGTCTTGCAGGTTGCCTTCAAGAAGGAGCGGGGCTTGAGGGGACCGATCGAGCTTACTCGAGCATGGCTCGATGTTATCATGAACGCTGTCGCCGCAGGGGAGGCGACCGAGGGCAAAGCGGCTCGGCACCACCTTTGCAGGAACCCTTTCGCCGGGCCCCCCTTTCGCCAGGGCCGTGCGGCTGGGGCTGCATGGCTGGGCCGCGCTGCCGATCGAAGCGGGGGCGTCGCGAAAAGAATCGGCGTGGATAGGAAGATAGCAGGGCACAGCACAGATGGCAGCATTTTGGCCGACTTGGCGACGCGACGCTCCGAAGTCGCGAGCTGAGTACGAAAAAGAGATCGAGCAACTCCGCCGCAAGGCTCCGATCCCGGCGATCTGGCTGTTCGGCAAGACCGGCAGCGGCAAGAGCTCGATCGTGCGTTACTTGACTGGCGCCGATGCGGCCATCATCGGCGAGGGTTTTCGTCCCGAGACCAAGACGTCGCGGCGCTTCGACTTTCCCGACTCGCCCGAACCGCTGCTGACCTTTATCGATACGCGCGGACTGGGCGAAGCCTCGTACGATCCAGCCGATGACATCGCGCGGTTTGCTGATGCGACGCAGTTGGTCGTCGTCACTGCTCGAGTAACCGACCAAGCGCTGCAGATGGTCGTCGATCCGCTGCGGCGCATTCGCAAGGCCTCGCCCCACCGGCCGATGATCCTGGCTTTGACCTGCCTGCACGAGGCCACTGCCGGCAGCGATCTGTCCAGCGGCCCTGATCCCTTCGCGGCTGCAAGTGAATCCACCTCGCAGCAGGCGGTGACCGCCCACTCGGCCACCACACACTCAGCCACTTCAGCTCACTCAGCTGACTCGACTCATTCAGCCCCATCGTTGTCATCGCCGTCGGTTGCCTCGGCGCCGGTGGCTACCACGACTGCGAAACCTGACGCCGCAGTGGTTGAAAACGCGAAAGAGCGAGCGATACCTACGACGCTGCAAACATTGATCGACGAAAAGCGGCGGCAGTTCGAGGGGCTGGTCGATGCGGTCATCCCGATCGATTTGACCAAGCCCAGCGACGGATTCGCCGATCCGAACTTCGGTGGCCCGCGGTTGAAGCAAGCCATCCTGGAACACTTGCCGCACGCGTACCGGCAAGCGCTGCTGACGCTCAATGGAGATGGCCGCCGGGAGTCGTTGCGTCAGAAGAAAACGCGTTGGCAAGTGCTGGCCTCCAGCGCGCTGGCCGCTTCGGCCGGCGCGGTGCCGGTACCGTGGGTCGACATCCCGGTTGTGCTGGGGCTGCAAGCTCATTTAGCCATCCGCATCGCGGCCATTTATGACCAAGAGATCACGCCGTCCGACTGGGCCGTGCTGAGCAGCATCGCCGGCTCGCGCATCGTCTTCCGGATGGCTCTGCTGGAAGCGCTCAAGTTCATTCCGCTGTGGGGCATGGCGGCGGGAGCTGCCAGCTCGTTCGCATTCACTTATGCGCTGGGCATGTCCTGGGAATGGTACTTTGCGCATACGCGTGGAGACAAAGTCCCCAGCGCGGCGCAGTTGAAAGAGATTTTTAAGGAGCAGCTCAAGCGCGGGCACGAACTGTGGAGAGCCGAATGAGCTGGCTGCGCACGCTGTCGACGCGCTTCGTCGTACTGCTGCTCGTATGGTCGCTGCCACTGCTGCTCTATCTGATCCTGGGATTGGTCGCGCTCTACCAGGCGGGATGGCTGCACATTGTCTTCTGGACGTTGCCGCCGCTGTGGCTGTTGGCTTGGGTGATCAGCAAGGTTTGGGCTCCGCCCAAGCTGAAAGCGAGCGTATTGAGCCATCCGCTGAAAGCCCCAGAGTTTTGGACGCCGCACGATGCCGCCGCCATCGAGTTGGTCGAACAGTACCGCAGTGAAGCCCCAGCCATCGATCGCGCCTCGATCGCGGACCCGAACCGCTACTTTCGCGACGCGCAGGCTCTGGCTGACCGCTTGGCCCGGCATTATCACCCCGAACTCACCGAAGGGGCTTACACTTCTCTGACCGTCGTCGAAATTTTGGCCGTCATTCATCTGTCGGTCGAGGATCTGGAGCAGTGGCTGCTCGACAACATTCCCGGCAGCGATCTGGCCACCGTCGGCCATCTGGAGCAAATCCCGGCTCTGTTGAAGGCGGTCGATGTCGGACAAACGCTGTTGTTTCTGGCCTCGGCGGTCATCCATCCGGGCAAGCTGCTGTCGTATCCGCTGTGGCGCAAGTCAGGCAGTGTGACGGTCGAACTG
>JBQCJB010000705.1:0-2922 GCA_051953155.1 Aureliella sp.
ATGCCGACGTGTTGTGGGTGCGATTGCGACATGCCATCGATGCCGAAGTCATCCAGCGGGCGCGAGCGCTAAAAGTCATCGTCACGCCGACGACCGGCTTGAACCGTATTTGCGACGAAGCGGTCCAGCGGCGAAACATCCGCGTGTTGT
This sequence comes from Aureliella sp., assembly GCA_051953155.1. Taxonomy (GTDB): domain Bacteria; phylum Planctomycetota; class Planctomycetia; order Pirellulales; family Pirellulaceae; genus Aureliella. The sequence goes on from JBQCJB010000705.1 coordinate 151, forward strand.
CGCTGCGAGGCGAAGTCGATTTTCTGAAAGAGATCCGCGCGACCGCGGAATTAACCCTCGGGTTGATGTTGAGTTTACTAAGGCAAATCCCGCAAGCAGTTGAACACGCTTGCAAGGGAAACTGGAATCGCGACTTGTTCCGCGGACGCGAACTGAACGGGAAAACGGTCGGTATCGTCGGCTATGGTCGCTTGGGACGCATCGTGGCGGAACTCGTTCGCGCCTTCGGAGCGGACGTTTGCGTCGCCGACCCGCATGTGGCTGCCGCCGTGGTTAAGGTCGGGCCGCATCTGCCGCTGGAAACGCTGCTGCAACGCTCGGACATGATTTCCATCCACGTTAGTCTCAGCCGAGAAACGACCGGACTGATCGGACGCCGGCAGTTTGCACAGATGCGCGAGGGAGCTTGGCTGATCAACACATCGCGCGGCGAGTTGCTGGACGAGCAAGCGCTGCTCGAGGCGCTACAGTCGCGGCGGTTGGCCGGCGCAGCTCTCGACGTGCTGGCGGGCGAGGATTCGCGCGGCATGCAGGCTCATCCGCTGGTCGCGTTCGCCCGCGAAAATCCGAATTTGATCATCACGCCCCATATCGGCGGCTGTACGACCGAATCGATGGAAAAGACCGAAGACTTCATGGCTGGCAAACTCGTCCAGCTGTTCAGCGATCGCCAAGCGATGGAAGCCGCATCGTGAAACTGTCGATTGTCATCCGCTGTCGAAACGAAGCCGGTGGACTGACCCGCGTCTTCGAAGCCCTGCGCGCCCAGCGCTGCGACTTTGCGTGGGAAGTCATCGTGGTCGATAACCAGTCGACCGATAACACGCGGCAGCTGTGCGCGGAGATGGGCGCGGAAATCGTTTCGATCAGCCAAGCAGAGTTCACCTATGGCCGCGCGCTCAATCTGGGCATCAGCCACGCTCGGGGCGAACTGGTGCTGCTGCTGAGCGCCCATGCGATTCCGATCGGTGCCCAGTTTTTAGTCGGCGCCGTGGCCCCGTTCGAAGATCCGACGATCGCGGCCGCGCGCTGCCTGATGATCGGCAATCCCGACCAGATCGCCAGTTGGTACAGCTCGCGAAATATCCGCTATACATCCAACGAGGAACAGCGAGCGGCCGAGACGGGTACGAAGTGGTTGGGCGAATATCCGACAGCCGGCTGCTGCGTGCTTCGCCGCTCGGTTTGGGAAACCAATCCCTTTGATGAACAGCTCGAAGCCAACGAGGACAAACTGTGGGCCTCGCAAGTCTTGGCTCAAGGCCATGCGATCCGCTGCTGCGCGGAAGCGGTGTGGATGTACTCCCGCCGCCGATCGCCGGCGGCCGAGCGCAACCGGCGTTTGCGCGAACACGTATCGCTGTTCCGCATCACCGGCGAGCGTCCGCTGGGCTGGTGGCAATTTGCCCGGCTGACGACCCGCGCCGTGGCGGCCGCTCCCTGGACGGCCGCGTGCCAGGCTGTCGACAAGATCCGCTGGTACTGCTGCCTGGTCAGCGTGCCGATGCGGGCGAAGGTTCAAGCCAAGTCCGGCAGTTTCCAGGAATTTAACCAACAGCACTGAATTCATGTGCGGACTAGCAGCCATCGTCGGTCCTGGTTTTGAGCGCAGCGCGCTGGAAGCCATGCTCCATGTCCAACATCATCGTGGGCCCGACGGACAAGGTATGGTCATCGACGCCGACGCGCCGGCCGGTTTGGGGCACGTGCGGCTGAGCATCATCGACCTGTCCAGCGCCGGACAGCAACCGATGTCCGACGACCAGCAGCGGTACTGGATCGTCTTCAACGGCGAGATCTATAACTATCTGGAACTGCGCCGCGAGCTGCACGATTATCCCTACCGCAGCCAGACCGATACCGAAGTCATCCTGGCGGCCTATCGCCGCTGGGGTGCCGCCTGCCTGGATCACTTGGTCGGCATGTTTTCGCTGGCCATTTGGGACAGCCGCCAGCGGACGCTATTGGTCGCGCGCGATCGCTTTGGGGTCAAGCCACTGTTTTATGCGCACGCCGCCGATGGCACCTTGATGCTGGCCAGCGAGATCAAGGCCTTGCACGCAGCCGGCGTCCCCGCGGAAGCCGACGAAGTGACATGGGCGACCTACCTGGCATCGGGCATGTACGACCACACGCCCCGCACCTTCTGGCAAGGCATCCAAGCCTTGCCGGCCGGACACACGCTGCTCTGGCAAGATGGCCGGATCCGCCTCAGCCGTTGGTACGACCTGGTTGAAAAAGTCGGCGATGAAATCGACCAGCGCGATGCCCGCGTCGTCGAGGAAGAATATTTGGCGCTGCTCTCCGAGAGCATCGATTTCCGCTTCCGCTCCGATGTTCCTGTCGGAATCAACGTCAGCGGCGGACTCGATTCCTCGATCCTGATCGGGCTGGTCCAACGCGTGCAAGGCGATCGAGCAAACGTCAGGAGTTACACGTTCATCACCGGTGACGAGCGTTATGACGAATGGACTTGGGTCGAGCAAATGCTTGCCCAGACGCGCCACGACTCGGTCGTGTGTCGCTTGCGCCCTGGAGACGTGCCCGAGCTGGCCCAATCGGTCCAAGCCAATCAGGACGAACCGTTCGGCGGCTTGCCTACCTTGGCCTACGCGCTGATCTTCCAGCGGGCTCGCGAGGATGGCGTGATCGTATTGCTGGACGGACAGGGAATGGACGAACAGTGGGCCGGTTACGAGTACTACGCCCGGGCGCTCGAGGCCCCGAGCGCTGTCGACTTGGCCGCCGGCCCAGTCCAAGGGGCTGTCGAGA
>JBQCJB010000706.1:0-4524 GCA_051953155.1 Aureliella sp.
AGGCGGACGGAAACGCGATGGTCTTCGAGCTGGCTGCGCGTGCGGTGCAGTGCGGAGCCGACCAATTCTTCTAAAACGTGCCATTGCTTGTTCGGCGCCGCGGCACCCGCATCCAGCTTCGACATTTGCAAGATGTTTTCCAGGAGGCGATTGAGGCGCGCCGCCTCATCGGCGACCGTTTCGAGCAGCTGGCGGCGAGTCTTCTCATCGATCGAATCGGCCTCCAGCAGACTACTGCTGGCCCCGGCTATCGCTGCCAGCGGAGTTTTGAGATCGTGGGAGACGCTGCTCAAAAGACTGCTGCGAACTTGCTCCGCTTCGGCCTGGATGCGTGCCTCGGCTGCATCAATGGCCATTTGATCACGCTCGAGGGCCAGCGCGAGCTGGTTGGCGCCGGCCTCGAGCAGACGGCGCACATCGGGCTCGAGCAGCCGCTCGCTGTCGGGAACGCGAATCGCAATTGCTCCGCGCGTGCGCTGCGAACTGGTCAGCGGCAAGAAGAGCGCCAGGGCATTGGGCAGAGTATTCGTTCCCGCCCCGGCAATTTGGTCATGCTCGATGACCCATTGAGCGGCCGGAAGGCTTACGGCGTGTGACGCGATCGACGATCCGCTCCCGAAGGCGAGATCGGGAAGCCCTGCAGGCTGCTGCAGGTAAATCGCTACCTCGCCTCCCAGCATGTCGGCCACTTTGCGGCCGGCGGCCTCGACGAGGAACATTTTGCCGTAACAGGAACTCAGTTGTTTTCCCAATTCATAGAGCGCGGACGTTCGCCGCTCACGCAACCGAGTACTTTCGACTTGCGCCCGCAAACGCGAGGTGAGCGTGCCGATGACAAGTCCGATGGCCAGCATGACGGCAAAGGTCACGACGTACTGCGCATCGGAAACCGCAAACGTTAGATAAGGAGGTACGAAAAAGAAATCGAAAGTAAGTACCGCCAGTACGCTGGCAAGAATAGCCGGTCGACGCCCGTGCCGGGAAGCAGCCCAAGCGACCGCTGCCAAGAACAGCATGACCGTGTTCACTGGAGCATCGGCAATATGCAGCAACCGGAGAGCGTAAGCAAAGCCGCCAGTTACAGCAATTAATGCCGCGGCCTTTGCGTAGGGCAATTTGTCGATGCGAGTCGTTCTGGCTCTGAGCGCAGCCTGAGCCTGCTTCTCCGCCTCGCCGTGGATGACATAGACGTCAATGTCCCCGCTCTGCTCGATCACCTCATCGACGACCGTTCCCAAGATCAACCGTCGCCAACGCGGCTGATGCGTCTTGCCGATCAGGATTTTGGTGACGTTGCGGGAGCGGGCGTAGTCGAGGATTGTGGCGGCGATGTTTTGACCGGCTAAGGTCAGCGTTTCGGCTCCCAGCCGTTCGGCAAGCTGAAAATGTTGAGCGAGCTGTTGCTTGCTCGAGTTGCTGGGCGGCGCTCCGGCTACGTCTACGGAAACGGCCAACCATGGAGCGTCTAGCGCGGCAGCCATCCGCTTCGCGGTACGGATCACGCGCGCCGACGTAGGACTTGGTCCGAGGCAAACAAGCAGCTTCTCGGCCGTAGCCCAAGGCTGGAGCGTGGCCTTGGCCAGTCGTGCGGATTCGACGTCCGTGTGGATGCGACGCGCCGCCTGCCTGAGCGACAATTCTCGCAAGGCCGTAAGATTCGCCCTGTGAAAAAAACTCTGGATCGCTCGCTTGGCTTGTTCGGGAACATAAACCTTGCCAGCCTTGAGCCGATCCAGAAGTTCTTCGGGCGTAATGTCGATCAGTTCCAGATCGGTTGCCAGGTCGAATACGCGATCGGGAATGGTTTCTCGAACCACGACACCCGTTATCTGACCGATAACATCATTGAGGCTTTCGATGTGTTGGACGTTCAGCGTAGTCCAGACATCGATGCCTGCATCGAGGAGCTCTTCCACGTCCTGCCAGCGCTTTTCATGCCGGCAACCTTCGGCATTCGTGTGTGCCAGTTCATCGACTATCAAGAGATCGGGATGGCGAGCCAAAGCGGCGTCGACGTCGAACTCGCGCAAAGTGACCCCGCGGTACTCGATCTTGCGCATGGGTAGGACTTCCAGTCCCTCGAGCAGCGCTTCGGTTTCAAGTCGGCCATGCGGCTCGACGTACCCGACAACAACTTCGCGTCCCTCGGACTTGGCGCGTTGAGCGTCTTCGAGCATGCCGTACGTCTTGCCGACACCGGCCGCGTAACCGAAGAAGACCTTCAGCGATCCGCGCTGCGCTTCGGCTTCTTCGGCCTTCACCTTCGCGAGCAGTTCATCCGGATTGGGGCGCACAGTCGACATGGCCAAACGTCATTTCGCTAGCTGATGTTGATCGAGCGCGAGGTTGAGTCGCAAAACATTCACGCGGGGCTCTCCGAGGATGCCCAGTTGCCGACCTTCGGTGTGCTCCCGCACCAGTTCTCGTAGATCATCTTCCGACATTTTTCGCTGGGCCGCGATCCGCGGCACTTGAAATTCTGCCGCCGCCGGTGAGATATGAGGATCAAGTCCGCTTCCAGAAGCGGTCACCAGATCGACCGGAATCTTCGCGGCCGGCGCTACCGCGGCCCGCAGCGCGGCAATCCGTGCTGCGGCAGCCTTAATCAATTCCGGATGAAGTGGTCCATAGTTCGATCCCGAAGAAGCAGCCGCGTTGTAAGGCATCGGAGCGGTTGCCGAAAGACGTCCCCAAAAATATTCCGGTTGGCTGAAGGCCTGGCCGACTAACTCCGAACCGAGTGCTTGTTCGCCGTTTCGAATCAAGCTGCCGTTGGCCTGCCGGGCAAAGAACAGTTGTCCAATGCCGGTGACAATTAGCGGATAGATCCCGCCGGTCAGGACGGTGAGTGCAAATAAGATGACGGCCGCGGTACGCAGTTGCTGAAGCATGCTTGTGACTCCTTATGCCAGGCCCATGGCTGAGAGCAGCAGGTCGATCGCTTTAATGCCCACAAAGGGGACAATCAATCCGCCAAGGCCATAGATGAGCAGGTTGTTGCGCAGTAGTTGCGCCGCTCCCATCGGTCGATACGCTACGCCTTTCAGTGCCAGCGGCACCAGAGCGATAATGATCAGCGCGTTGAAGATCACTGCCGACAATATGGCGCTGGGCGGCGACGATAGCCGCATAAGGTCGAGCACCTTGAGGGCAGGGTAAGTGGCAGTAAATGCCGCCGGCAGGATGGCAAAATACTTGGCGATGTCGTTGGCAATACTGAACGTCGTCAGCGAGCCACGCGTCATCAGCAGTTGCTTGCCGATGTTCACGATCTCGATCAGCTTGGTCGGATTGGAGTCGAGATCGACCATATTGCCGGCTTCCTTGGCCGCTTGCGTTCCGCTGCTCATCGCCACGGCGACGTCCGCTTGGGCCAGCGCTGGCGCGTCGTTTGTCCCATCGCCGGTCATAGCCACGAGTCGCCCCCCCTTTTGATATTCCCGAATCAGCTCCAGCTTTGCCTCGGGTGTCGCCTCTGCCAGGAAGTCGTCAACGCCGGCTTCCGCCGCGATGGCAGCGGCGGTGAGCGGATTGTCACCGGTGATCATCACCGTTTTAATTCCCATCTGCCGCAGTTCGGCGAAGCGCTCCTTGATGCCTCCTTTGACGATGTCCTTCAATTCGATGACGCCCAGTACTTCGGCATCGCGGCTGACCACCAGCGGCGTGCCGCCGCTCTTGCCGATTTGTTGCACGGCGGCTCGCACATCCTCGGGCAGAAATCCGCCGAGACTTCGCACGTGCGTTTCCACGGCCTCGGCCGCCCCCTTGCGAATCTCTTGCCCGTCGAGCGACACGCCGCTCATGCGCGTGCGGGCTGAAAAGGGTACGAAGTGCGGTTTGATGTGCTCGAGTTCGCGCCCCCGGAGACCGAACTGTTTCTTGGCCAGGACTGCAATGCTGCGGCCCTCGGCCGTCTCGTCAGCCAGCGAGGCCAAATGCGCAATTTCCGCCAACTCCTGCTCAGCCAAGCCTTCCTTGGGAATGAACCGCGTCGCTTGACGGTTGCCCCAAGTGATCGTGCCGGTTTTGTCGAGCAGTAGCACGTCGACGTCGCCGGCCGCCTCCACGGCTCGGCCCGACATGGCCACTACGTTTGCCTGACTGAGGCGATTCATACCTGCGATACCGATGGCCGACAGAAGCGCTCCGATCGTCGTCGGAGCCAAGCAGACAAACAGGGCCACCAGCACCGTCAGCCCGATGGACTGGCCCTGGCCGGAAGCTCGCACGCTGAAGATGGAATAGGGCAGCAGCGTGGCCACGACCAGCAGGAAGATCAGCGTCAAAGCTGCTAACAGAATCGCCAGTGCGATTTCGTTGGGAGTCTTTTGCCGCTTCGCCCCCTCAACCATCGCGATCATGCGGTCCAAAAAGCTTTGGCCGGGCAACGCTTTGACTTCGATGACCAGCCAGTCGGATATGACCCGCGTGCCGCCGGTGACTGCGTTGCGGTCGCCGCCGCTTTCGCGGACAACGGGTGCGCTTTCGCCGGTGATGGCACTTTCGTCGACCGAAGCTACG
>JBQCJB010000707.1:0-9081 GCA_051953155.1 Aureliella sp.
GGACCTGGGCTGCATGCACCTGCTCGACCTCGGCTCGAGCGGCCCGCAATCGCCGCTGGCACCCAGCCAATCAGCCGACGCCCATGAGGCGCTGAAGTTCCTTATCACTAGCCCGATCAAGCGCAAGCCTTCAAGGCTGGATGACCGCTTTGATGCCGCGAAGATTGTGGCGGAGACCTTGATGGTCAAACGCAGCCAGCAGGCGATGACCGACCAGTTCGATCAAGTCACTAAAGCGATCGAGGAATTGTCTCCCTGGGGCGAGTTCCGAGCCCCCGGCAACGGTCAGCTCGCGGAAACAAAGCTGTGGACCATCGTCGTGCCGCGCCGCGATGCCGCCGAGATCGCCAGACTAAAAATTCCCTACGCGATCGTTGCCGAAGGGCCGACCTCCCTGTATGTCGTGGCGCTCTCGCAAGAAAATCCGGAGGTCGTTCCCGGCCAGTTGGTTCAGCTCGATCCACGACCTCTCTCGGAGCTGGTCGAGGAGCGCGAGCGCATCACCGAAACGCTCGAAGATTTGCATTGGCAGCGAGTCGAGCTGACTCGGTGGATTGCTTGCCTGCAACTCCGCCTGGACGAAGCCGATGATCGTGCCGCCCGCGATTGGGCCGAGCGATTAACGCTGGCTGACTCCGATTTGTTCGCGGTGCAAGGTTGGGTTCCCAGCGACTGCCGGCCTCGCCTCGAGGCTGCCGCCCAGCGGTTGGGGCTGGCGGTTACGTTCAGCCAACCGGGCCCAGACGACCAACCGCCGACGCTGCTGCGTAATCCGGAGCAAGTCGCCGGCGCCGAGGGAGCCGTTACGTTCTACATCACGCCGGGGTATCGCGCTTGGGATCCGACGCCAGTGATGTTCGTTTCCTTCAGCCTGTTTTTCGGGATGATCGTCGCGGACGCCGGTTACGGATTATTGATGGCCTTGGGACTGATTCTTTTTTGGCGGCAGCTCGGTCGCACGCGCAGCGGAACGCACTTCCGCAGCCTGCTGACGGCAATTGTCGGCGTGACTGTCGTGTTCGGTGTGCTGGTCGGCAGCTACTTCGGCTTGACGCCCGCCGCCGGCACAGTCGCAGATCGTCTCCGCGTGCTGGATTTCGAGAACCGCGGGCAGATGATGGGCCTGTCGATTTTGATCGGTGTCGTCCATCTGAGCCTGGCGAATCTGATCAGCGCCTGGCATGCTCGGTCGAGCCAGCGCGCCATCGCTTCTATCGGTTGGGTCGTGCTCATGCTCGGCGCGCTGATGCTGGCCAGTGGGCTGCTCGAGCCGGCGCCTCCCACGATCGTGGTCGCTTTGGGCAAGTGGGTATTGATTCTGGGAGCATTGGCGATCGTATTCTTCAGCACCGATCGCCCTTTGAACTCCAAGCGGCCGAGCGATTGGCTCGCGCGGTTGTTCGACGGCCTGGCGGCGCTGACTGGAATCTCGAAATTGTTCGGCGACGTACTGAGCTACTTGAGACTGTTCGCACTCGGGCTGGCCAGCGCACAGTTAGCCGTCACCTTCAACGGATTGGCGTCCGACATGTCCCAGCGTGGCGGGCTCGGCCTGCTTCTGGCTGCGGTGATCTTGATCGCCGGGCACGGCATCAATCTCGTTTTGGGCCTCATGGGCGGAGTGGTGCATGGACTGAGGCTGAACTGCATCGAATTTTTCAACTGGAGCCTCACCGAAGAAGGCACTCCGTTTCGTTCCTACCACAAGAAGGTTACTGCGTGATGGATACTTTGATGATCGCCCTTGGCTGGGTGGGCATATTCGCGCCGACCGCGTTGGGCGCGATCGGCAGCATCATCGGCTGTGCCCGCGCCGGGCAGGCCGCGTGCGGCGCGATGCTGGATGTCGACGGCGGTTACGGCCGATTCGTCGGACTGTCGGCTCTACCATCGTCGCAGATGATCTATGGCATCGTGGTCATGTTCGCTTTGAACCGCGAGGTGAACCTCGATTCAGCGCCGGGCCTGTTCGCGATCGGCGTTCTGGCCGGGCTGGCATTGATGTTCAGCGCGATCTATCAGGGTGCGTGCTGCGCCTCGGCGATCGGCACGAGCAAGACCAAGCCCGAAGTATTCGGTCTCTCAGCTGCCCCCGCCGCGATCGTCGAAGGGTTTGCAGTTTTCGCTTTCGTTTTCGCGCTGGTTCTCAGTGGCGGAATTCCTTCAGCCTGAGGTTTTCGAGTCATGTCCATCGCCCACCCCGAATCAACCGCCGATAAGCCAGACGGCAAAGAGATTCCGCGTGCCTCCGGCGTGCAGGAACTGATTGACCGTTTACGCCACGACGGCGTCGTCAAAGGACGCAGCGAAGGCGACGCCGTGCTGGCAACCGCGCGAGCCGAGGCTGTACGCATTCTCGACGACGCGCACACTCAGGCGGAAGCCATCCGCGCCGCGGCGCAGGCCGAGGCTGAGCGACTGCGCATCACCGCGGAAGAGGCCCTTCGATTGGCAGCTCGCGACGCGGTGCTCGCCCTCGGAGAGGCATTGCGTACCGATTTTCTGAGCAAGGTTCAACGTCTGGTGTCCCACACCATGCGGGACCGCTCGTTCCTCGAGCGTTTGATTCTGGAAGTGGCACGCCGGGCCATGCCCGAAGGCTCTGGAGGTTCGACAGAAATTCTTCTGCCGGCAGATGTCGTCACCGCAGAGGAATTACAAAAGGATCCGCATGATCTGGCGGAAAACTCGCTGTCGCGGTTCGTGCTCGAGCTCTCCGGTGACGTGCTCCGCGAAGGGCTAACCTTTGGTCAGGCCGAGGACGAGCGACCTGGGGTTCGCATCCAGCTCAAGGACGAGGCGGTCGAGATCGATTTGACCGACGCGGCGGTGGCCGGGCTGCTCATGGATCACCTGACTCCGCGATTTCGAGCGCTGATGGAACAGCCGCAGTGCGAATTGAACCATGTCCACTAACCGCGCTTACTATACGCTAGTCGCCAGTCTACCGACGCTGCCTGCACGCTTCGATGTGCAGCGCTGCCCGATATCGTGGCCGCGCTTGGAAGCGCGGCTGCGGATGTTGGAGGAGGATGACCAACTGACGTTGAAGCGCTTGATCGATTTCTTGGCCTGGGATCGCCAACCGCATGAGCGCACCGACCAGGACGTGATCGCACACTATCAAGCCCTGATGGCCTCCGAGACGCACTCGTTTGTGCGCTGGATCGTCGACCAACGGATCGAATCGCGGCTGATCATCAGCGCGATCCGCCGGCGACAACTGGGATTGCCACCGCCGTCGCACTCCGGCCCGTGGTCGGGACTGATCAAGCGGCGCTGGAATCTGCCCCAGTTCGGCTTGCAGGCTCGGTTCCCGTGGGTTGCGGAGCTGGACCGACTGTTGGCCGCCGGGATGGCCGATCAGATCGAGCGGTTGGTCCTATCCGTGCAATGGATCACGTACTCCCGCGCTGCGGATCGCGTTTTCTTTTCCTTCGAAGCCGTGCTGCTGTACGTGGCCCGTTGGGCGATCGTCCAACGCTGGACCTCGCAGGATGCCCAGCTCGGCCGCGAACGATTCGAATCAACTTTAGCCAAGCTGTTGGAAAGCCATGTCCTCCTCCATCATTAAAGTTTCCCCGGCCCCGGCCCGCCGAGTCGGCTCGACTTCCTCAAGTGAAGCACGCGTCATCGGCGTCAGTGGCAACATCGTGACGATCGAGTCCTCCGGCGGGTCGATCATGAAGAACGAGGTTGCTTACGTGCATGTCGGCGATCGCCGTTTGAAAGCCGAGGTGCTTCGAGTTTACGGGGCGCAGGCCGATCTGCAGGTGTTCGAGGACACTGAAGGGACGCGCGTCGGAGACCGCGTCGAGCTCACTCACCAAATGCTCTCGGTGACGCTCGGCCCCGGACTGCTGGGCACGGTTTTTGACGGCCTGCAAAATCCACTGGAGGAACTGGCCATCCAAGATGGATTCTTCCTGCAGCGCGGGCACAGCATACCGCCTCTCGACCAGCAGCTGCGCTGGAAGTTCCAACCGACCTGCCAGGTCGGTGACAAGCTCGATGCCGGTGATGCCATCGGCTTGGTGCAAGAGAGGCAGATCAAGCACAAGGTCATGTTGCCCTTTGCACTGCCGCGGCAAGTCGAAGTCATGGCCGTGCGGTCCGGGGAATTCACGGTCGACCAGCCGGTGGCCACAGTCCGCGACGCAGAGGGCAACACGCACGCGATCAAACTGTCACAGACCTGGCCTGTGCGGCGGCCCCTGCCTGCCGCATTGCTGCGACGCGGATTGAGCGAACGCCAGTTCCCAGCCGAGCCGCTAGTGACGACGATCCGCTTGATCGACACCTTCTTTCCCGTGGCTCGCGGCGGCACCGCGGCCATTCCCGGTCCCTTCGGTGCCGGCAAGACTGTTTTGCAAGGCCTTATCGCTCGTTACAGTGCCGTCGATGTCGTCGTCGTGGTGGCTTGCGGCGAGCGGGCCGGAGAGGTGGTCGAAACGATTCATGAGTTCGCTGAAATGTCCGATCCCCGCACCGGCGGCAAACTGATGGATCGAACGATCATCATTTGCAACACCTCGTCGATGCCGGTCGCCGCCCGCGAAGCCTCGATCTTTACTGGAATCGCCCTGGGCGAGTATTACCGGCAAATGGGTTTGGACGTGCTTCTGATTGCCGACTCCACGTCGCGATGGGCGCAAGCGATGCGCGAAACTTCGGGTCGCTTGGAAGAGATCCCCGGCGAAGAAGCCTACCCGGCTTATCTCGATTCCGCCATCAAAGGCGTCTACGAGCGAGCTGGCCTAATCCGTACCAATGATGGCACGCTTGGCAGCCTGACCATGGTCGGTACGGTCTCACCGGCGGGCGGCAACTTCGAGGAACCGGTGACGCAAGCCACGCTCAGCGCCGTCAAATGCTTTTTGGGCCTCTCTTATGACCGAGCTTACAAGCGTTTCTATCCGGCGATCGACCCGCTGATCTCATGGTCGCGGTATCTCGACCAGCTGAATAAAGGCTTCGACCAGCGGCTCGATCCCCACTGGACAGACAGCGTGCGGAGCATGATCGAGTTGCTGCATACCGGCAGCGCGATCCATCAAATGATGCAGGTCACGGGCGAGGAGGGCATCACGCTGGAGGACTTCGTCACCTGGCAAAAGTCAGTCTTCCTGGACATGGTCTACTTGCAGCAGGACGCCTTCGATCCGGTCGATGTCTCGGTCCCGAGCGAGCGTCAGAAGGCCTCGTTCCTGCTGATCAAACGCTTGATCGAGCGTCCTTACCACTTTGCCGACAAGGAAGCGGTGCGCCGCTTTTTCACCAAGCTGACCGGGCTGTACAAAAACCTCAATTACTCGGCCACCGATTCGGGCGAGTACCAAAAATATCTCGCGGATATCGAGGCCCTGGAGAATCAAGCAGTGGCCGGGAACTTGGGATCGATGGAATGAGCTCCTAATCGGGACCATTTGGCCGACGCCGGTTTTTATAAAGGTGCAACTATGAAGAAGGCATTGTTGACGATTGCAGCGTGCGCCCTATTCGCCGGGCTGCCCGTGTGGAGCGGGGAAGGGGAGGAGGACGACGCAGCTGCGATTCGGAAGCGCATCGAGAGCTACGCTGCGGCGTACAACCAACACGATGCCCAAGCGCTCGCCGGTCATTGGGCCGAGAACGCGGTTTACATCGACCGCGAAACCGGCCAGCGGATCGAAGGACGCGCAGCGATCGCCGACATGTTCCGGTCGTTGTTCCAGGAAGAGGAAAATCAACAACTGAGCGTTAATGTCGAGGCGATTCGCATCATTCCCCCGAACGTGGCTATCGAAGATGGCACCGCAGAAATCGTATCAGCCGATGGCGAGCCCATCTCGAGTACCTATACCGCGGTGCATGTCAAGCAGGATGGCGCTTGGTACCTCGACAGCATTCGCGAAACGCAGACGCCCGCGTCCGCCAGCCCCGAAAATTCACCGCTGGACCAGTTGGGATGGTTAGTGGGTCAGTGGCTGGACGAAGACGAGAACGCAACGGTTCGCACGCACTGGTCGTGGTCAAAGAACCGGCGTTTCATCACCGGCGCGTTCAGCATCAGCGTCGATAACCGCATCGAACTCGAAGGGACTCAAATCATCGGCTGGGATCCGGCTCAAGAACGGATTCGCTCTTGGGTGTTCGACTCGGACGGCGGCTTTGGCGAAGCCTATTGGCGGCGCGCGGGCAATCAGTGGACGGTCGAATCGACTTCGACGCTCAGCGACGGCTCGCAGGGTTCCGCCATCAATCTGTACACGCGACTGGACGACGACTCGTTTACGTTCAGTTCGGTCGAGCGGCAAGTAGGCGGCGAAGCTCAGAGTGACATCGATCCGGTGACTGTCCGCCGCCAATAAATGCCCTTGATTTCATTCGTCCTTTCACTCGCCCGGGAGCACCTGTCATGGCACGCCGCTTTGATCGTTTGGGGATAGTGGCCGTCGCACTAACGTTTCTGATCATCGCCGTAGTGGGCGATGAAGCGGGTGCCCGCGGCGGCGGACGCGGAGGGGGCGGTGGTGGCGCGCGCATGGGCGGCGGCGGTGGCGCGCGGATGGGCGGGGGTTACGGCGGCGCCAGGCCGTCGGGCGGCTTCAGCGGCGCCAGACCTGCTGGAGGGATGAGTCCCGCGGGCGGCTACCGCGCGCCCAGCGCCTCCATCAATCGCAGCCCGTCGATGAGCCCCATCGGTTCGGCACCTCGGACATCCCAACTGCCAGCGCGCAGTACAACACAGCTACCTTCACGCGGATCCAGTCAGCTACCTTCGCGTGGGGCTGGCCAGTTACCTTCGCGGACGCAGCTGCCCTCGGGCGGATACGGCGGCGGCGGCTCGCTGGCTTCTTCCAGCGGCCTTCGCAACGCGGCTGTCGCCGGCGGCGCAGGCTTGGCTGCCGGCGCGCTGGCTGGACAGGCTCTCGGCTCGGCCGGGCAGCGTCCGACCGCTGGGCAAATGAACGATTTTCTGGGCTTGCCGGCTGGCTCGGGCATCGGCAGCGGAGCTCCTGGAGGCGTCGCGGGCGCGGGAGGCGCAGCTGGCCGCGCTAGCGGGCAACCCGGTGGACAACTCGCCGCGTCGCAGCTGCCCAGCAGCGGAGGCCCGCGCAGCTTTACGACCGAGCGCGGCACGACGATTACCGTCGGAGGCGCCGGTGGCAGCACGGCTGTCGGGGGTGGAACGGTTGGCGGTGCCGTCGGTGGTATCAAAGTCGAGGGAGCTGGCGGCGGGACGTACGGCAAAGTCGGTGGCGCGGTCGGCGCCGCTGGCGAGTCCGGCGCAGCCATTCGCGGCGGCAGCGTTTCCGGCGCTCAGGGCAGCCGCGGATCGATTGCCAACGTCAGCCGAGGCTATGCCGACACAGCAGGCAACCGCGCGCGAGGCAGCGCGACCGTGGCCCAGAATCGCGCGGGTTACACGGCAGCCAATGTGCGTGGTGGAGTTGCCAGCGGCGGCAGTGCTCGGATTGGTTCGGTGTCCGCCGTCCGCGGTCCGGGTGGCAATGTGGTCGCTGCCGGACGGGGTGCGACCTTCAGCAACGGACAATTCGTCGGAGGCCAGAGTTGGGCCGCCGTCAACGGAGCCTACACGCGGTGGAACAGTTTTACGCCTGGCTGGATTGGCCAATATCCAGGCGCGTGGTGGCCGGGCAAATGGGCTGTGGCGTCGACCGCGTGGGCGATTGCCACCTGGCCCTACGCTTCCGCCTACTGCGGCTACAGCGGCGAACCGATTTACTACGACTATGGAGGCAACCTCGCCTACGACGAAGGCTTGGTTTATGCCGACGACAGCGTGATTGCCACGGCGCCCGAGTATTACGCTCAGGCCGAGCAAATCGCCGCTTCGGGCGCGGAAGCCAAAAATGAAGAATGGATGCCGCTGGGCGTCTTTGCCGTGATCTCCGAAGAAGGTCAGACGCAGACCGACAAGATCGTCCAACTGGCGATCAACCGCGAAGGCATCATTCGCGGTAATTTTCAGGACATGTTGACCGACGTCGTTACGCCCATCACCGGCGCGCTCGACAAGCAGACTCAGCGAGTCTCCTTGAAAATTCAAGGCAACGACTCGTTGGTCGTTGAGACCGGTCTTTACAACTTGACCAACGATGAAGCTCCTGTGCTGGTTCATTTCAACCGCGATCGGAGCGAAGGCCGCATCTTCGTGCGGCTAGCCAACCCTGTCGCTCAAACGCAGCCCCCGTCGACTGCCGCCCTGCAACCCTTTAGCAATCCTGCAAACCCTGGCGCTCCGCCGAGCACAGCTGCACAGCCGAGCACAGGTATCCAGCCGAGCACAGCTGCTCAGCCAGCCAATGCTCAGGCCTCGCCCTCAGGCGCGGCGCTGCCTGGTGCCGCTCCGGCGACGGGGACCGCGAAATGAAGTCCGGTCGCAAGGCGGCGGGCTAGCCGTGCATGCAGTTAGTCCGTTGAGGCGTCGCTATTCATGGCTAACGGCCCGATGAACATCACGATGGCTGCCAACGTGCCTACGACGATGCCGCCTCCCCAACCGATCGTTTCGGCTGGTTGCAAAAAGAAACCTTGCAAATGGTACACGCCGGCTAAGAACATGCCGGTGCCGAACCCCAGCATGCCACAGGCCCAGATCCGAAATACCAACGGACGATTCCAGACCGCCAGCAACGTCAGCGACAAGGCGATAAACCCAGGCAGCGCCGTGCGGACAGTGGGCGTGGCGGCGAACGCAGCAAATACTCCCGTAACGATGAAGAGATCCGATAACCGCGCACAGCCGCGTCTAGGAGCACCGTTCATAGCGTCCCCGCCCTGTTGGAAATGGTGTTAAGTAACGTCGACGCTTAGCGGTGCTGCCCGCCCCTTACTCCCCAGCCGTAGGACAGCCGTCTCGGCTGTCATGACAGTAGGACAGCCGTCTCGGCTGTCAAAGCCGTAGGATAGCCGTCTCGGCTGTCACTGCATGTCGAGCACCTGATTCCAACATTCAACCCAACGTTGGGGATGAGTGGCGCTTAGCGGTGCTGCTTGCCCCTCACCCCCCCCCCCCCCCACCCCCCACCGGGGCGCGGGGGGGCCCGTTTGGGTTTTGCGCGTCACTAGCCCCCC
>JBQCJB010000708.1:0-2076 GCA_051953155.1 Aureliella sp.
ATGTCGGCCAGGCACATCAGGACAAAGCTGGTCAGCGGCACGGCCTCCAGGTATCCGCCACTGGCCGGCTGCATGCGGCCGAGCACGCGGAGTGTCGGTTCGATCGCCGCGCGGCGCAGCGTTCGGAGTGGACCGCTGGGCGGCCGATGATGAAACTTGGCTTGGCCAATCGCGACGAGCGCAGGAATTGCGTAACTGACTACCGGCATTCGCGCCAGCCGGTACCAGCTCTGCGGCAACCAGGCGGCTTCAAAGGGTAACGTCGGCACGTCGTCCCAAGCCACGATGCCGGCCAATGCGCAATTGGTCAGGATCGGCGCGACGAACGTTTTATCTTTGCCATACCGCCGCCGCAGCGCGTCCCACTTGCCGACTCGATCGCAGTAGGCCCAGCCGCGAGCAACGGCATCGCTCGCCGTTGCGTTGAATTCGGCCAGTTGCCATGCGGCCAATACGAGCAGGCTGGTGGCGATATTGGAATGGCTGAGATTCGTATCGCCAAAGCCGCCGTCGGCGTTCTGCTGGCCCAGCAACCAGCGGCACGCCACGGCGATGGCTTGGTCGATCTCGTCCCGTCGCTGCAAGTACGACTGTGTGCGCTGCGTGCGCACCAGCGCTAGCCCGCTGATGGCCGTCGCTGTTGACAGCGCCGAGGTCGATAACTGCCCGACCCAATGCCCAGTCGTGGTCCGTTCGGCGAGCAATTGCTGCCGAGCGCGCAGCCAGGCACGCTCTACGGATTCGAGCGACAAAGAATCGTCGGCAGGCGAGGTCGGAGCTGCGGGGTCTTGTGTGGAAGCCATCATAATTCTGCTGTTATGGTACAATCTGCCGGCCGCGGTGGCGACACTCCGCCACGCTGGATGGCGATCGAAACTTTTTCTTTTGGCCGTAGTGCACAGAAATAGAAACGATCCTGCAAAGGAATAGGTGACGTGCGAAAACTGAGAGTCTGCATACCCGCTGCGTGCCTGGTCGCTCTCGGGCTGCTGTCCGCCTGCAGCCGGCAAACATCGACGCCGGAAGAGAGCGCCGCTGGCCAAGCCGGAGTTCAGAATTCGTCGGCTAACGCCGAATCGGTGGCGGCAGGCCCCGCTGCGCAAGAGCCGAAAACTGTAGACGGAGCGACCGATGCGCAGCCGGCGGCCGAGGCGACGGCTGCAAAACTGGAAATGGCCGATCAGGCCGGGCTGAAGCAGCGCATCGCGCAGGCCAAGGGACGCGTGGTCGTCGTCGATGTGTGGAGCACCTCGTGCGTGCCATGCATGAAAGAGTTTCCGCACCTGGTCGAGCTGGCGCGGCGCTGGCCCGAGGACGTGGTCTGCATATCGCTGAATGTCGATTACCTCGGATTGCCCTCGGCTCCTCCGCCGACCGTCGTCCCGAAAGTGGCTGCGTTTCTGAATTCACAAGCTGCCAACGCCGACAATCTGATCCATCTGGTCAGCAGTGAGCCCGATACCGACGTGCTGGCCAAACTGGACGTCGAATCGATGCCCGCAATTCTGGTGACCGATCGATCGGGACAGCAGGTTGCCAAGCTGACGATCGACACCGCCGGCGAAGACGGTTTGTCGTACGCCGGAGACGTCGTGCCACTGGTTGAAAAACTAATCGAAGAAAAGTAGAAACCGACTTCTCGATCGCAAGAAAGATGGTTCGTTGAACAACGTTAGAGTGAGCGCGCAGCCGCTGCCGAGCGAAATGCTGCTGATGGAGCACTTGCCTGCGGCCGATTTCCAAAATGCTTTGGTGCTTTCCCCTGGCCGGGCGCAGATCGCCGCGTTGCTCTTGGAACGCAGTCCTCAAGCTCAGTTGACGGCCTGGTATATCGATCTTCATCAAGCCGCGCTCGCGCGGGCCGCGCTCGATGACCGAGTGCGCGTGGAATGCTCTGCAGACTTGCCGGATCAAACCTACGAATTGGTCGCGTTTCCGATTCTGATGCGCGGCGAAGCCGAGCTGACGCGTGACCTGTTGCAGCAAGCCCACGAGCGCCTCAGCCAAGGTGGCCTGTTGGCCGTGTCGGTCGACAACCCGCGCGATCAGTGGCTGCGCGAACAGCTCGAGCCCATG
>JBQCJB010000709.1:0-8658 GCA_051953155.1 Aureliella sp.
CTGAAGTTTTTGTGCAGCCTGAACGTCTCCCAGGCCCGTCAAATGCGAGAGCGATTCGACTTGAGCCGCCGTGCCGGCCTTTTGTTGCTGCGGCGTGAGCGAGGGCTGGGCGAGCAGGCGCTGCGCGGCTTCGAGTTTCAGACCACTGAGGCGTTTGGCTTGTTCATGGAACTCTTTTTCGCTCAACTGCTGCGCGCGGTTGGCGATGGCCAGGTCCTGAACCGAGCGGTCGCAGTCGACGAAAAAGGCCATCAAGGCCGAAGCGTCGTTCGACTCGGGCAGCTTCAATTGCATGAATGCCCGATCGGATAACCGCTGAGCAACATCGTCGTCGGCGGCGGAGGATTCGGTTTCCCGACCGGTCGTTGGAAAACTAGGATTGGAAAACTCGATGTGCACGCCGGCAGGATCGGATGCTTGAGTTCCCGATGCCGGGGCCACGCTCGATCCGCCACCCGGACCGTTGGCAGTCGTTACCTTGCCCGCGGTGGCGCTCGCGCCGCCCGGCGGCGGGCTGACCATCGCATTTCCTGCTCGGCTTGCCAGACCATCCGACGATTGATTCGGCGCCGCTGCCGCCGAGGTCGAGCTGGCCAGCTGGGATGAATCGGGCCCGCCGGAAAGAGGCGACGACTGTGCGCTCACATCCTTCGCGTCCGTGGTCTTCTCTGGCTCTGCGCGATTGCAGGCCGCAAGGCACACGAGTCCTCCGCCCAGCCATACCAAGCCGATGCGGCTGGCGTTCCGCTGATGAACCTGCCATCGATTAGGCTTGGGGCGGTTGGCGCTGGCGCTCCGCGAGCTCTGGTTACGCATGATCGAGTCCCTTCGTTACGAGCGTGTTGTTTGGGTTCGCCGGCACGCCGTTGCGCCCGGAGGTCGGTTGCCTACTTTGGGCTACCGCTGGTTGCACTATTGGTTGTGCCGGTACCGTTATTTTCTTGCGGCGTTTCCGCCGGGGTGGGCTCTTCGAAGATGCGTTGCATCAAGCGGTCGAGCTCAGGGCCGCGGGCTTCAAGCGAAACGACGACGCCTTCCTTGTTGAGCAGCAGGACGTAAGGCAACGACGAAATGCCGAATCGCGTTTGCAGCTTTTCTTTGGGATCGGTCGCTCCATCGTGGATCACCAGCCACGGGAGCTGGTTGGCCGCCAGATACTTGTCCAGGTCCTCGCGTTGTTCATCGATGCTGATCGCGATGACTTCCAGCCCCTTGGAGCGGTACTTGTCGTAGTGCTTGCGAAGTTGAGGCACTTCCGCCAGACACGGGGCGCACCAGGTGGCGAAGAAGTCGACCAGCACGAACTTGCCGGCGAAATCCTCTGTTTTGATTCGCTTGCCAGTGGTCGAGACTGCGTCGAGTTCGAACTTGTTGCCGAGCAATTCCAAGCGGCGAATGTTGGCTTGCAAGTTCAATCGCAGGGCCTGCATTTCATCGCGGGAGTCTTTCTCGAGCAGTTCGTCCAGCAAAGCATACACGTCGCGCGCCGGACTTTTTTGTGGCTGCATCTCGAGATAGAAAGCCACGATCATGCCGGTTTGCACATCGCCGAGCGTCAGTTCTTCGCGCCCCTCGAGATAGGTCAGGATGCGTTCGAGTACTTCATCGCGAGAGGCTTCGCTATCGTTGACCATCAGCGCGGCGGAGCTGGAGAGCGAATCCAGTTCGGCTTGCAATCGGACCGGGTCGTTCGGATCTTTGATCAGTTTGATCAAGGCAGCCGATGCGTCTCGAATGGCGGTCTGCATGGCCCGATACTGCGCCAGTTCGCGTGGACGCGCGCCCTTGGCGGCGGCGATGATTTTTTCCAGAGTGGCACGATCGGCCTTGGGTGGGATCGTCAGGTCGGGAAATGGCGTCTCACCCCCCTGCTCTTGCCCCGCAGACGGAGTCGCCGCCTGGGTTTGGGAGGAAGCTGTCCCAGCGGCTTGGCCAGCGGCTTGGCCAGTGCCGTTGCCGTTGCCGCTGCCGGCGGCGTCTTGGGCCGGACTGCTCGTCGCGCCGAAGGCAAGAATCAACCCGAGCGCCGCCGCGCTCGCCAGCCGCGCCAGCTGAGCTTGAGCCAGCCGAGCATGCGCTAGCCGAGCTTGTGCCCAGGCGAGCGGCCAGAGACTCGCGGAAGCGGTTTGAAGCTGTGACATGACCGGGCGTTCTTTGCTGAATCGGACCACAAGTGACAAAATCGCGACGTGGCTGTTTGCAATCGCGTTGTCAAGCATTGCAATCCCAGATGATAATCTTTGCTGGCCCTGGCCAAAAGGTTATTTCATTCGCTTCACTGGAAGGTTTGGCTCTTTGAAGGGCATGTATTGGAAGGCTTCGTCGGCCGAGGCTCGGCGCTCTGGCGACTGTACTTCAGCCCTCGCCTTGGGGCTGGTCTGTGCGGCGCTGGGTGCTATCGCGGCTGGCATTTTCGCGCCCATGCTGGCAGGAAAAGTTCCGGCCTTTCGCGACGCGTTCCACTTCTATTATCCGCTGGAAGTCTGGCTCGACGCCCAGTGGCAGTCGGGCGACAGGCTACCGCAGTTCAATCCGCTCGACGGCGTCGGCGTCAACCTGGTCGGTGAATCGTCGACGGCCTTGTTCTATCCGGGGCGGTGGCTGTTGGCCGGCTTGGACTGGTCGGTGCCTGCTCGCTTGCTGGCATTTTACGCGCTGCACATTGCCTTGGCCGCCGGCGGAATGGCGTACGCGGTTCGCCGCGCCGGCCTCGACCCCGTCGCGGCTGCGCTCTCAGCGACTGCGTACAGCTTGAGCGTGCCCGTTTTTTTCCAGCACGTCAATCCGGTGTATCTGGTCGGCGCCGCCTGGACGCCCTGGGCTCTGGCTGAGAGCTGGGCGGTGGTGCACGCCCAGCGGGCTCTGGGAAGCGCAGAGCTCAACGCGCTCAGCGGGCGGCCGGTGGCCGGGCCACGAACTTGGGTGTGGGTCAGCGCATGCTCGTTAATGCTCTTGGGAGGGGACCCTCAAGCCACGCTGAACGCCGGGATCATCGGAGCCCTGGCAATCGGCGTGCGCACCTTGGCAGTTTGGCGCTGGAGCGATGCCATGGCCAGCACCTGGTGGCTGCTGCGAGCGACCCTGTTGGTGATCTGCCTGACGGCGGTGCAGTGGTTGCCGAGTTGGTATTGGCTGCAGCTCAGCCATCGGACGGTGGCCGAGGCCAGTGCGGCTCAAACTCATGCGATCGCAGCCGACGAACTGCCGAAACTCCTGGAGCCGCTTTCACGCACCGCGCCGCAATCGGGCGTAGCGCGGACGGTCACTGGCCGGTACGCATACAGCGTCGCACCGTGGCATTTGTTGACGCTTCTCTGGGCTCCTGCGGCCGGGCATTACATGCCAGTCCACAGTCGCTGGATGCAAGCCTGGCAGGCCGAGCCACGGATGTGGGTTTGCTCCTTGTCGATCGGTCTGATTCCGATCCTGTTGCTATTAAGCAGCTGGTCGCATTCGTCGAAGCAAAGATCCGCGGCCGTTTCGAGCCTAGCAGTCATCGACTCGGTGGCCATGGGCTCGTCGCGCCAGTGGTTTCTCGCCGCGGTCGTGTTTCTCTCGGCGGCAGCCATGTTGGGTAATTACGCGCCGGTCTGGGCTCTGCGCCAGTTGTGCCACGCTCTGGGCGCCGAGGACTGGGCGCGACGCTTGCCGGGCGACGAGGTGGGGGGCGCAGCGTGGTTGTTCGTGCATCTTGTACCGGGCTATTCCGCCTTTCGCTATCCAGCCAAGTGGTCGGTATGGTTCGCGTGCGCCCTCGCACTGTTGGCTGGCCACGCACTCGGCCGGCTCGGCGGACCGATGGCGGAGCAAACCCCGGCTGCTCGTCAGACGGACTCCTGTTGGGCTGCCTTGCGGAAGGCATGCACGTGGGTGGCGTTCATCAGTGCATTGGGACTCGTGCTCCTGGTGACGGTAGTCAAAACGCCACTTGGCCAGAGGGCGATGGTTGCTCTGACCAGTTGGTTAGAAAATTCCCCGCCCGATCCGTGGCTTGGGCGACCGGTGCCCGAGGCAGTGGTCGGCACTTGGCTTTTGTCGTTGATCCTGTCGCTGCTGACGGCTGCCGTTGCGGCGACAGCTTTGCGCTGGACGGGTGCTCAGCGGTGGTGGCGAGCAATGTTGGTCGGGCTCACGCTTTTTGAGCTAGTAATCGTTAGCGCTGCGTGGACTGCGACGGTGCGGCCGACGTTCGTCGCGCTTCCCGGTGAGCATGGCGAAGCGATTTCGTCGCGCGCGGTGCGCGCTCCGGAAGCGCGGCCCGCGGCGCCGGCCCGCGTGTGGGCCAACATCGGTCGCGCCGATTTCCTCCGCGACCGCGCTGGCCATGCGGAACCGGAAGCCAACGATTCGCGCCGAGCACAACGCTCTCCCGCGCAGCGGTATGTCGATCAGCTGTGCCAATATCAGGCTGACTTTCAGCTCGGCAAGCTACACTTGCTCGCGCCGCAGCGAGCGAATCTATCGGCCATGCTCTCGCTGACGCCGCGCAGTTTGGCAACTGTCCGGCGGCGGCTTGCTCATGCCGACGATTTGCGGAGCGACAATCCGCGGCTGGATGAGGCCTTAGCGTGGCTAGGTGTCGAGCAGAGGCTCGTGCGCGACGGTGGGCTGAGATGGCAGGCTATTCCCGCGGTCCGCCCCTGGGTCGAATGGCTAGCAGAGACTGACGCGTCCGGTAGGCGTGAGCCAGTAAAAGGGCAGTCAGCAGACTCTGCCGCGGCAGCGATCGAGCCAGTGGATTCGATCGACGTGCGGCGGACTGCGTCGGTGGAACTGGAGCGGCAAGCGGCCGACGCGCTGGCTTTGAATGTCTCTGCGCCCGAGCCAGGCAGGTTGGTCGTGCGATTATTGCAGGATGGAGGTTGGACAGCCAAGCTGACGCAGCTGGACCATCCGCAGCCAGAAGTGGATCGCCAGCCCGCCGTGAACGAACGCAAGGCGACTCTCGCGGTGGTTCCGACGGCGAGTCATCTGGGGCTTTTCCAAACACTGCCCGTGCCGACCGGGCGCTGGCAAATCGAGCTGACCTACTGTGCGCCGGGGCTATGGGCCGGCGGCTGCATCAGCGTGGGGAGTCTGGTGATCGTTTGTCTGACATGGGTTCGGGCGTGGATGCGAGGACGGTCTCAACAAAGTTGAGCCGAGAAAAAAACTTCATTGACTTCGGCTGAGGCAACTGATATAGTGCCCCGTCAAGAAGCTCTTGCTGGACCGGACGGATGGTGCAACCTCCTCCGGATCATTCAACTACGATCTTAAGCGGCCGCCATGGTACCGAATCAGACTCTGATACGAGTTTGTTTGCCCTGGTCTCTTGCTTGCGACCGCGCTTGATGACCCTGTTCCTTCAAGGGCTGCTGCCTGCCAGGCGGTCAATGGCTCGAAGCGGTGCCCACAGTTCCTGTGTTTTGTGTGCGCACGGTTTTGAAAACCATGGGATCGGTCTTCGATGGAAAATCTCCTTGCGGCGATTCTCCGAAAGAGGATGTTTTGGCAGTTCGCTCCTAGCGAGCGAGACGAGAATCCAACGCTGCGTACCAACGCGGCGTTAAGAAGATCGGTTAAGGCGATTCGGTCCCGGTGCCTTAGTCGGTCCACTATGCAATGGACGGGACAAATCTGGAGTTTGATGATGGGTAAGAAACTGTATTGCGGAAACCTCAGTTACAAGATGCGCTCGGAGCAACTGGAACAGTTGTTTTCCGGCTTCGGCACTGTGGTCAGTGCCCAGGTGATTGAGGACCGTGAGACCGGTCGCAGCAAGGGCTTCGGTTTCGTCGAAATGTCGACCGATCAGGAAGCCGCCGATGCTATCGACGGTCTGAACGGCCGCGATCAAGACGGACGCACGATGCAAGTCAACGAAGCTCGCCCACGCGAAGAGCGTTCGGGTGGTGGCGGCGGCGGCTACGGCAATCGTGGCGGCGGCGGTGGCGGCGGCGGTGGCCGACGCGATCGTTGGTAGGCTTTTTCGCCTGCTAATCGAAGTCAACGCATAGCAAGACAAGGCCCGGTGCTTGGCCTTGTCTTCAGAGCAGACCTTACGGCAATGCGCGAGCATTGCCTAAGCACATCCATCTTTGGACCAGTTCCAAAGCATTGCCGGTGGCCGCGCCATCGGCCGTATTGTCAAAGATGCACCAACTCTCGCGCGCTTGCCGCTGGAACTCGCCGAGGCGAGTTGCCGTCTGCCGAATCTGTTCGGCGGAGTACGGCGAGTAGTACATTCGCGGCGCTCCGTGCAAGCGCATATAGACCAGCCCGGAAAATCCCCCTGGCTCCGCTGCCTCGGGAACGACTGCCGGATCGGCTGCCGCTCGAGCAATTCTCCGCTCGGCAAACAAGTTCGTCGCCTCCGCCGAAAACCAACTGGCATGCCGCGGTTCGCAAACGATGGCTTCCGACAGCTCGCCGGCGCACTCTTGAAATAGTGCGAAGAAGTCTTCTGCAACCGACGCCTCAAATCGCAGGCTCGGGGGCAGCTGCACTAACCAACACCCCAGCTGCGCACCTAGACCAGCCGCCTCGTCGACGAACTTTGCGACCATCTCCCGGGACGCTTGCAGTCGAGCTTCGTGCGTGATTGCTTTCGGGATTTTTACCGCAAAGCGAAACGACTCCGGAACCGAGGCTGCCCAGCGGCGATACGTTTTCTCTTGATGCGGCCGGTAGAACGAACTGTTGATCTCGACCGCGTTGAATCGGCTCGCATAGCGTTCGAGATGACTACCTGTCGAGGCAAATTCCCCTTGCCAGGGCTTGGGTAGACTCCAGCCCGCACACCCTATGTAGATCTCGCCCGTGTGATTCTCATCCGTCGGAATCGCGCTCATACTCCTGCTCGCAATCGGGTGGCTGTGCGTGTTCTCGGATGCGGAGCTGTGCAGTTCACGTTCCAAACGCCACTCGGTGATGGCACCCTGGTTGGCGCTCGGCTAATCTATAAGCTGGTGGCATAAGGAGTCCGTGTAGCACCAGCGACGGCCCACGCCCCTCCTGCTCACACCTATTGGCTTATGTTCGAGAGAGTTGCCATGCGCGCGATGCTTACCTTATTGCTTACGGTCTTCGTCGTTTGTCCCGCTGGGGAAATGTCGGCGCGAGCTGCCGACGGTCCCAAGCGGCCGAACGTCGTGCTGATCCTGGCCGACGATCTGGGGCGTAACGACTGCAGTTTTATGGGCGGTCCTGTGGCCACGCCGAACCTCGACAAACTGTGTGAGCGCGGAGCCAAGCTGGACGCGTTTTACGTTCAGCCCGTTTGCAGTCCAACGCGAGCCGCGCTGATGACGGGCCGCTATCCGATGCGACATGGGCTGCAGGTCGGAGTTGTCCGGCCGTGGGCTCAGTACGGCCTACCGCTAGAGGAACGCACGCTGGCCGAGGCGCTCCGCGACGCGGGCTACGCCACGGCGATTGTGGGCAAATGGCACTTGGGGCATTTTCAAAAAGATTATCTGCCGACGCACCGCGGTTTTGATTTTCAGTACGGGCATTACAACGGCGCGCTCGATTACAACACGCACGATCGCGACGGCGGCCATGACTGGCATAAGAACGACAAAGCCAATTACGACGAGGGCTACAGCACGAGCTTGCTGGGCCGCGAGGCTGCCAAGTTCGTCAGCGACCAGGCAGGCAAAAAGCCATTCTTTCTGTACGTGCCCTTCAACGCCGTGCATTCGCCGTTTCAAGCACCGAAGAAGTACACGCGGCCCTATAGCCAACTGAAGGGCGACCGAAAAACGTATGCCGGCATGCTGGCCGCGATGGACGAATCGGTCGGCGAGATCGTCGCCGCCGTCGAGAAGGCTGGTGAAATGGAGAATACGCTGTTCATCTTCAGCAGCGATAATGGCGGACCGGCGCCAGGCCGGGTGTCCGACAACGGCAAATACCGCGGCGGCAAGCACACGCTCTACGAGGGCGGAGTGCGCGTCGTCGCGTTCGCGACCATGCCGAAGTTCATCAAGCCAGGCTCGACGATTGAGCAACCGATGCACATTGTCGATTTGTACCCGACGCTCATCCAGCTGTGCGGCGGTAAGCTCGAGCAGAAGTTGCCGATCGACGGTCGGGACGTTTGGCCCACGCTCACCGAAGGCAAACCGTCGCCGCATTCGTCGATTCTGCTGAACACCTCGCCGCGCACCGGTGCCGTCCGCGTCGGCGATTGGAAGTTGATGGTCAATCGCGGCAAGGAAGATCCGGACAACGCTAACCTGCCACCAGACGGTCCGGAAACGGTCGAGTTGTTCAATCTGGCCGCGGACCCCTATGAGAAGACGAACCTGGCTACCGAGCGTCCCGAGAAGCTCGCCGAGCTGAAAAAGGAGCTCGAAAAATTCGCCTCCGAAGCCGTCCCACCCAAATCGCGCCCCATGGCCAAGGACTTTCAAGTCCCCAAAGTCTGGGGCGAATCGAACTAAACACTGATCCCGCTCTCCACCCTCGCGCGCAAAGCACAATCCATTACTCTGCTTCGGAGAGACCAGTCTCACGCATGCGAACCCATTCCAGTCGCGCGCCCACACGGTAATTTCAGTCGCGCTCTTGAGTTGTGATTCTAGCTGCGCTGTTGCGCGGTGATTCTAGTCGCGCTC
This sequence comes from Aureliella sp., assembly GCA_051953155.1. Taxonomy (GTDB): domain Bacteria; phylum Planctomycetota; class Planctomycetia; order Pirellulales; family Pirellulaceae; genus Aureliella. Next base: position 8,604 of record JBQCJB010000709.1, read on the forward strand.
GTGGGTGTCGATCTCGGTCTCCCCCTCGCCCCGCTTCGGGGAGAGGGGGCTGGGG
>JBQCJB010000710.1:0-3190 GCA_051953155.1 Aureliella sp.
GGACACGATCCAGCCTTGCTCGAATGATTCAGGGCTCTTACGAGCGGAACACGAAGTACACGGCGCCGCACAGGCACAGGCCGGCCCACACGAAATTCAGACTGATCGGCCGCTGCATGTAATAAATGGAAAAGGGGACGAATACGCACAACGTGACCACTTCCTGCAGAATCTTGAGCTGGCCCAGCTGCAGATGATGCGCATTGCCGAAACGGTTGGCTGGCACCTGCACGGCATACTCGAAAAATGCGATCAACCAACTCACCACGACGGCGACGAACCAGGGCTTGTCGGCCAAATCTTTCAAATGCCCATACCAGGCAAAGGTCATGAAAATATTGGAGATTGCCAGTAGCCCTACGACCACAGCGATCGTCGATAACGTCATTTCGGGAGCCTTTCGGTCTCTGGAAGCGATTGCGAAAAAATGGGAGCCTCGGCCGGCAGACGAACGCGGACGGTCGTGCCTTCGCTCGGCGCGGACTGGACGTCGATCGTCCCACCGTGCGCGGTCACAATTTCATACACCAGGCTCAGCCCTAGCCCGGTCCCCGTATCGTCGTCTTGAGTTCGGGCAGTATCGGCACGGTAGAAGCGTTGGAACAGTCGCGCTTGATCCTCCGGCGGAATTCCGATCCCGTTATCGCGCACCTGCAGTAGGACACTTTGGTCTTGGCGACCGGTGTGCACGACCACCTGACCACCTGGGCGGTTGTACCGAATGGCGTTGACGACCAGGTTGGTAATGACTTGCCCTAAGCGATCCGGATCGCCGAGCAACTGAGCAGGTAATAGTTCGGTCTTTAGCTCCACGCCCAGTTCCACGGCCAGCGGTCCGAGCAATTCGACGTAGTGCGCGACGGCTGTGGCCAAGTTCGTCTCGACCGGCCGCAGCACCAGCCTGCCGGCGTCGGCTCGAGCGAGAAACAACAAGTCGTCGATCAAACGTTTCATGCGCCGGCTCGACCGCAGGCAGACCTCGAGCGCCTGCCGGTACTCTTCCGGAGTTCGCTGCCGATAGAGCGCGTGTTCGCACTGCGAGAGCACGACGCTGACCGGCGTGCGGAGTTCATGCGACGCGTCGGCGATGAAACGCGTCTGCTTGTCGAAGGCGACCTGCAACCGGCCGAGCATTTGATCGAACATCTGGCCAAGTTGGTTGACTTCCCAAGAGCCGCTGACCGGTGGGAGGCGCTGGTCGAGGCGGCGGCTGGTGACCTGCTGGGCGGTGGTCGTCAACTGTGCCAGCGGCCGGGACAGCCGCTTGGCCAACCAACCGGCCACCAGGCATCCGCCCGCCAGGCAGAGCGCCCCCAGTCCCAAAATGCGCAGCAGCAGCCATTCCAAGGCATCCCACTCTTTCGCCAGCGGCCGGCCGATCAGCAGCTGACCTCCGTCGGGCGTGGCCACAATCAAATCGAGGTTGCGGCCCGAGGTGCGGGTGAGAAAAGGTCGCGGCCCATGATCGGGCGGCAGCTTGGCGCTGGGCTCGGCCTGTCCAGGTGCGCCTGCGGTCGCGACCAGGCGCTGGCCGGCCACATCCCAAAGCATGAAATACGCGTGATCGCGCGGGGCCATGCCGAAGCGATGCCGGTACAAATCGGAGATGGCCAAGTCGGCGGGCGCCGTACCTCTTTTTAGCTCTTGGACTAACTCCTGCGCGGCCGCGAGCAGGTCCGCTTCGGCTCGGCTGTACGTCGCATGCACCGACATCGCGAACAACAGTCCGCCGAAGGCCAGCATCGAAAAGAAGGCCAGCCCGACATGCGAGGCCAACAGTTCCGACCGCAACGTCCACGGTCGCTTTCCCGCCGGCGCGTCGACTTCAATCGGGGATGACATAACCCAACCCTCGCCGCGTCTCGATCAGCTCGGAGCCCAGCTTTTTGCGCAGATATGAAATGTAGACATCCAGCACGTTCGACGCGGGATCGTCATGCTCGTCAAAGAGATGATTGACCAGTTCGATTCGCGAGACGACTTTGCCGCGGTGCAGCACCAGGTACTCCAGCAGTGCAGTCTCGCGGGCCGTCAGCGGGATTACTTCCTCGCCACGTTGGACTTGCCGCGAGCGCATGTCGAGCGTCAGATCGCCGAGTTCGACTTTCGAAGTCGACTGGCCGGCAGTCCGGCGGATCAGCGCCCGCAGGCGAGCCATCAACTCCTGACGCTCGAAGGGCTTGGCCAGATAGTCGTCGGCGCCCAAATCCAAACCGTGCACCCGGTCCTCTAGGCCATCGCGAGCCGAGAGGATCAGCACCGGCGTGCGATGCGTCTCGCGCAAGCGGTCCAGCAGCTTCCACCCATCCAGCTTGGGCAGCATCAGGTCCAGGACGATGGCGTCGTATGCCCACGCCTGCGCTTTGGCCAAGCCTTCGACTCCGTCGGCTGCGACGTCGACAGCGTAGCCTTCGTCTTCAAGCATGGCGAAAAGCAAGCTGCGCAAGTCGGACTGGTCTTCGATAACGAGCAGTCGCACGGTCGTTCCTCTCCTTCTTTCCAGTCGCCTATGGACTTTCCAGTCGCCTACGGATTCGTCCCGTCCCGAGGGGACGCGGGGGCGCAGAGAGCAGCCGGCCGGCCGGTGCCCAAGGCACGCCCACCGGCCGCTTGTCGCAGCTGCTCACCACCGCCAGCCATTATCGGCGGCGCGCCTGGTCTTCGAGCAATTGGCGGATCGCCCTCAATTCGCGGAGCAGATCAGCATTTGTCGGGCCGTCTTCTTCGGCAGCTCGCGGGCCGTGCGCTGGGCCCGCTGGGCCGTGCTTGGGTCCCTGCGGGCCGTGCTCCGGGCCTGCTGGGCCGTGCTTCGGGCCTGTTGGGCCGTGCTCGGGACCTTGGCGCTCGAGCGTTTGCCCCTTGGCCTCGAGCCGGTCGGCATGCAGATGCACATCGCCATGGGGCGTGACGTGCTTGCGGCCGTCGACGGTGACTTGATCACCGACGGCGACCAGTTCCTGCAGACTCCGCGATTGGTGTGGCGGGAACTTGACCTCCGTGCCGTCCTCGAGCACGAGGCCGTCGACATCACCGTGGGGATTGCGCGCAAGCTCAGCGACTTTGCCAGCTGCGTGCATCGGTTCTTCGTCGCGTGGCCCTTTGGGCGCGGGCTTGGGGCGCGGGCGATCGATTTGAACCGACTGGTCGCCACAGGTCAGCCGAGTGATCTCGAAGACCTGCTCACCGCGGG
>JBQCJB010000711.1:0-5161 GCA_051953155.1 Aureliella sp.
CTGATCGCTCTGACGCATTATTTCCCCAACGATCCGGAGTGGACTGCTTCCGACGGCTCGACCTGGAGCTGGGAACGCATGGTCGCCGAGGAAGTGCAGTACGATCTGACGCTCAGCGCATGCGGCGGGGCTCATCGGCTGGTGGGGCTGGCCCGAGCGCTGCAAGCCAAAGAGCGGCTCAAGCTGCCCGATTCGCAGGCCTGGAACGATGCCCGGCGGATCGTCGAGCGGAGTGTCGCGGACATCGAAAGCATGCGCAGCGGCGATGGCAGCCTCTCGAGCCACTACCTCGAGCGGCCTGGTTCGTCGCGTGACTTGGGACTGACGCTGGCCAGCTCGGGCCACTTGCTCGAGTTCCTGGCGATCGCTCTGGATGACAAAGAGCTCCGCCAACCCTGGGTCGAGACGGCGGCGGCTCGGTTATGCGAAATCTTCGAAGCCACCTCGACGGTCGATCTGGACTGCGGCGCCTGCTACCACGCCTTAAACGGCCTGCGCGTTTATCGGAATCGTCGCTTCGGCGGCTGAACGGTTGCTGGAGAGCACTTCGCTGAAGAAGCGCAGCCAGTTGCCGTGCATGATGGCTTCGATGTCTTCGGAGCTGTAGCCGCGGGCGGTCAGCATGCCGGTCAGCCGCTGGAGATCGCTGATGCGGTTGAGGTCGACCGGCGTTTGCTCGTTGCCGTAGCCGCCGTCCAGATCGCTGCCGATGCCGACGTGTTTGACGTTGCCGGCCATTTGGCAAACGATGTCGATGTTATCGACCAATCTTTCCAGCGACTCTGCCGGCGGCGTGACGCCGCGGACGTAACCGTTTTGCAGCATGACCACGTCGCAGGCCATGCCGATCACGCCGCCGCGCTCGATGACCGCCTGGTACTGGCGGTCGCTGAACTGCCTCTGCCAATCGCTGATTCGCCGCGAGTTCTGGTGGCTGGCATGGATCCGGCCGCCGAAGTTATCCAGGGCTTGCCAAAAGGCGACGTCGGATAGGTGGGTCACATCGAGCGTCATGTTCAGGGCTTCGATGCGCCGCAGCAGCGGTAGCGCGTCGAGGCTCAGGCCGACCTCGCTCCGCGTTCCGCCGCCGTAGCGGTTGGCTCCGTAGTGCGTCAGCCCGATCGCCCGCAGGCCGTGCTGATAAAATTCGTCGATCGTATCGGGCGTCAGCAGCGGATCGGCCCCTTCCATCGTCAATATAAAGCCCAGCGGCGTTTCGTCTGGCCGCGTGCGCAGGTCGGAGACGTGTTCGGCAAGCATCTCTTCGCTGGTGAGCATCCGCAGCCAGCCATCCCGCTCGAGGGCGCGATAGTAAGCCAGGTGCGCGTGCGCCATCGCATAGCAGGTCTGCGGCGAAATCCAGCCGAAGACGTGATTGATTTCCTTCTCTTGCCGAGCCAGCAGCGTGGTAAGGCAGATGCCAATCTCGGCGCGTTTCAGTTCCGGCAGGCTGAGCGTGCAATTGCCGCGGCCCGGGCCGACCATCCCGAGCGCCTTCTCCTGGGCTCGAATGTCGTCGACAGCTTGCCTCAAGTCGCGATTCCAATCCACGCCGTTCAACGCCAAATCGAGATGCGCATCGAAGATCAACATAATTCCGCTTTTCCGCGAGAGAGCCCGGATGCAAACCCTTTTCACCGGCTGCTCATTCTAAACGTTCAAACAACCACCCGTGAACGTTTTTCCCACGCTGCCGCCGAGCACTTTTTCGCCGAGCGCTCTGGTTCTCGGCGCTGCCGAGCGGTTCAGAATCCTGTTAATCCTGTTTATCGATGTCTGCTAGATTCTGAGTGGACTGGCCCTGCTTACTCCGACGGCGCGGCAACAATGTGGAACAGTCCCCAGCCATGGCCGTCGAGGTCAATAAAGCTGTGTGTGACCATAAAGCCAAAGTCTTCGAGCTTGTCGTAGGTTGAGCCTCCGGCAGCGATGGCCTTGGCGACGAGGCTATCGATCTCTTCGCGGCTGTCGCACCTGAGATTGAGCAGCACCTCGACCGCCTTGCTCGTGTCGCAAATGGCTTTCGGCGTGAATTGGCGAAACTTCGCATGGGGACATAGCATGACGGAAACCGATTCGCTGACGATGATGCATCCTCCATCGTCGCCAGAGAACTGCGGATTGCGCGCGAAACCAAGCGCCTCGAAGAAGTTCATGGACTTGGCGAGGTCGGCGACCGGAAGATTGATGAAGACTTCTTTGGCCATTGAGTTCTTTCTTGTTCAGACGCGCCAAGTCCTTGGGCGCCGCGCTAGTTGGTCGGCATCGTGATCGGTGCGATCTTCGAGATCGAGGCCAGGTTCGCCTGGATCTTGGCGATCGAGGCTTCCATGTCATAGAACTGCTTGAGCAACCGGTCCCGTTCGTTGTCCAAGCGTTTGTTCAGCGAATCGATGCGGCTGTTGTTGAGATCGATCTTCGACTGGAGCGTGGTGGTGGTCTGCAAGAGCATGCCGCCTTTGAGCCCCGTCAGCGTGTCGGCGACCGCTTTGGCTTTCGCCGCAAAACCGGTGTCTTTGGTCGAGAGAAAGCTTTTCACCGCTTCCGGATCGCGAGCCATCGCGGCTGAGAAGCGGTCCTTGTTGAATTCCAGTTTGCCTTGGTCGTTGAACGAGACACCTAGTTCGGCGATCGAGCGGATCGAGCCACTGCTGGCTTGGCGGCCGGAGAACAGCTGGCCGAATGCCAGGTCGATGCGGAGCGCTTCCGGTGAACCGAAGAGGACGCCGGTGCTGTAGTTGCCCGTGTCGAACGAAGTCAGCTCCGACAGCTTGTCGCGCATCTTGTTGAACTGGTCGACGACCGCGCTGAGCTGTTTACTGATTGCGTCGTTATTCTCTGTCACTTCCACAGTGACGACCGAACGGCTCGGCTCTTTGACCGACAGGGTTACGCCCGGCACGACCCCTTTAAAATCGTCCGTCGGCGAGCCGATCAGGACGCCGCCGCCGGTGGTCGATCCGCCGACCGACAGCAGCGCGTCTTGAGCGCCTACGGTCTCGGAAAACGCTATCGCCAGCGAGGAACTGTCCAGGGCGATCCGGCCTCGATTGCCGCTGGCGCCGCTGGAAACGGCCAGCCGCACGCCACCGTTGCCAAGCGTCAGCAGATTGGCGCTGAGGGCCCCGCCGGCTTCGTTCATCTTTTTGACCAGATCGCTGACAGTGGTCGAAGCGGTCGTCGCGATCTTGAAATCGAGCGTGCCATCGATACCCGACACGGTTTCTCCGTCGACGGTCAGCGACTGGCTGGTGCCGGCGATGTGCAGTTGTTTAGCGGTCTTGCCGTTGCCGACATCTTCCACAACCAGGCTGCCCGTTCCGCCGGCGGTGTCGACGATCAGCAGCCCGTCGCCCGTGGCATTGATACGCGCCTCGAAACCATTGGCTGCCGAGTTGATCGCCTTAAGCACATCGCCGATGGTCTTGGGGGCAGCGGTCGTGAAATTGACGCCGGTTTGCTTGCCTGCCGAGTTGGTGATTTTGATCGAACCGAACTGCAGACCGCGACCCTGATCCCAATCGCTCAGCAGCGTATTCTCGTTGATCCATTGCCGCTGGAGACTCGCGCCGGCAATCCGCGTGGGATCGCTGGATGCGCCTAAGCCTAGCTTGGTTGCCGTGTCGCTGGCGTCGCCGCTGACGGCTGAGAGTGCGTTGGCGGTGCCGCCGCTGGTATCGACCAGCGTGATGCCGGTGCGCGAATCGTTCAGCCGCGCGTTGACGCCGACCCCGGAGGCATTGATCAGGCTGATCACCTGGCCGATCGTTTTGGCGCCGCTCAAATCCACCGTGGCCGATGCGCCGCTGCGATCAGTCAGCGTCAGGCCACCCAGTCCGCCTAGGCCGTTGCCGCCGCCGAGACTACCTAGCAGCACGTCGCCCAGTCCGCTTTGCAGCTGGGCACCTTCGAGCGTGTTGCCGGTGGCCGGCTGGTCCCAGCCCAAGTCGCGGGCCAGGTCGCCGTCGGGGCTGGTGACCGCGAACGTGCCGGAGCCACTGGTCAAGTCTTCCAACTTCAGACCGTTGCCGTTGGCATTGATCGAGGCTTTGAGCTTGTCGCCCCCAGCTTTATTGATTTCGTCGATCAACTGTCCAACGCTCGAGCTGTTGGAAGCCAGAGATGTTTTGACTTCGATCGTGCTGCCATCGCTGAGCGTGATCGAAAGATCGGCGCCCGTGCCGTTGCCTAGCCGCAAACCGCGACCGTCGAGCAAGGACCCGAGCGACGTCGTGCGGGCGATGGAAACGATGTCCGTGCCGCTGGCGGTGTTGGCATCGGCGGCGATGGCCGACAACCCTAGATCGCGAGCCGTCACCCCCGCGCCAATGTCGCTGACCGAGAGCGTGCCGCTGCCTCCCGAAGAATCGACCAGCGTGAACCGATCGCCGTCGAGTTTGGCGCTGACGCGGATATCCGAAGCGCTGTTGATGGCGTCGACGACGTCGGCAGCCGTGTGCGCGAAACGCAGGTCAATCTTGGCGCTTGCCCCGCTGCGGTCGGTGATCCGAATCTCTCCGCGGCGAACGCCGGCGCCACCGTTGAGGTCATCGAGAGCCACCGAGGTATCGAGAAAACCGCCGGCGTGAACCTGGATCTCCCCCTCGCCCACCAATTGGTCCGCGGAGGCCAGCGACGAGCTCGTAAATTGCTGCTGCTGGGCCTGTCGGACCGGAACGAACTGGTACCGACCCGGCTGGGCAGTTCCGGTGGCGGTGGCTGCCAGGCTGGTCGCCGAGCTTTGCACCTTGGTCTGATCGAACAAAGTCTCTTTGCCCAGTTGGTCGGTGCTCAACTGGACACCGATGACCAGCGCTGTCAGTTGACCGACGGCGACTTGGCGGCTTTGCAGTTCCGCGTTCTTGGCCGTCAGCCGGTCGCGGGGCTGGGCGGCAACTTTCATAAGCTGATCGACGGTGTCCTGGATCGGGACCCCCGAAATCAGACCGGTCGTAGCTTGAATGCCAGCCATGGGTAAACCGTTCGAGTGCGAAGCGCGCCACAGGAATATGGCTCATCGATAAGCCATCGGCCGAGCGGCCGGCGCGACTTTTCCAAAACTGAGCAAAAAAACGCTTCTGGCGCCGGCGGAGTGCCGCTGGTGGGCAGTTGGACAACGAAAAAGGCCACGTCCGGCGGTCGTCCGAACGTGGCCTGGTGT
>JBQCJB010000712.1:0-2769 GCA_051953155.1 Aureliella sp.
GCGCCAACCAAATCATCGCGACTGCCGACAGCGCCCTGGGGCAGGTCAGCAGCCTGCTCAACGACGTTCGCGGCCTGGTCACCGAAGCGGCCAACAAGGGCGCTCTGAGCGACGACGAAATCGCCGCTAATCAGCTCCAAGTCGACTCGTCGCTCGAAGCGATCAACCGCATCGCCCAGACGACCACCTTCCAGGGCCGACGCCTGCTCGACGGTAGCCTCGACTTCATCACCTCCGGCGGCACCGGTTACAGCACGGTTCGCGACCTGAACATCAACCAGGCCAACCTCGGCACGACCGGTTCGGTTTCGGTCGACGTCAACATCACCTCGGCAGCCACCAAGGCCAGCATTGCTAACACGGGCATCGCGGCGTCTAGCACCGCTGTCAAATCAACCGGCACGCTGACCTTCGGCACGCCGGACCCAGCGGTCGAAGCCAGCGGCACGGTTTCGCTCGCCAACGCCTACACGGTCGGCGCTTCGGCAACCGGTACGATTTCGCTGGCAAACTCCTACACGCCCAACGCCGAAGCCACCACCGGTGCTTTCGCCCTGGCCGGCGGTGCCACCTTCACCATCACCGCCAAAGACGGTTCGGTGGTCGACGGCACGACCGGTAACGGCGTCACGTTGAATATCTCGACGGTCGCCCCCGGTGGTACGACGACCGGTTCGTACGACGCCACGACTAATACGCTCAGCCTGACGCTCGAAGAGGGTCAAACCGGCGCCCAGATCGAGGCCGCGCTGGATGCCGTCGGCGCGATCAGCGACAAATTCGACTTCTCCGCCGGCAATGCGACCGTGGTGGCTTCGGGTGACGATGGTGTCTTCACCGGCAAATTCTCCGGTGGTACCGATACGGTGGCCGCGGGCACGTTCGCCATTACCGCTGTCAACGGCAGCGCAGCCGACGGAGCGGTGGGCAACGCGACCGACATCGTCTTCACCTCGGGCGCTACGACAGGTGCAGCGTACGACACGACCAACAATCGCTTGACGGTGACGGTCGCCTCGGGCGCCACGATTTCGCAAATCGCCGCGGCGATCAACACCGACGTCGGTTCGATCTTCACCGCCTCGAATACGACCAACGGCTCGTACAAATACTCCACAGCTGACAACGCCACGCTTTCGACGCCGCTGGCTGGCGGAACGGATCCGGTTGCGGCCGCATCGTTCAGCCTGACTGCGGTCAACGGTGGCGAAGCCGACGGTGCCAAGGGCAACAGCACCGTCGTCAAATTCGCCTCTGGAGCGACGACGGCCGCTGCCTACGATGCCACCACCAACGAACTGAACATCACGGTGGCTACCGGCGCGACGATCAACGACATCATCAGCGCGATCAACACCGACAACACGTTCCAGGCAGCCAGCCCGCTGAACGGCACTTCGCTCTTCAGCACCACCGACCTGGGAACCAACGCGGCCACGCTGACCGGCGGTACCGACGCCAGCCTTGACGACGTCATCACCGTGACGGCCGACGAAGCTTCCGCCGATTTCGACAAGAACATCTCGCTGGTAACCGACAACTCGATCACCGCCGGTACCGCCCGCGCCGAACTGGACAACAGCGGCAACATCATCGTCCGCGTCCGCAACACCGGCACGGTTCAGGTCTCGACGATCAAGGATGCCATCGACTCGTTGGATGGCTACTCGGCCAGCGTCACCACCAACAACGGTGATGGCGTCTACGACATCGACAACGATGCGGCTCCGACGGTTGCCAACCTCACCGGCGGTAATGCCGGCGGCGGTCTGGCTGCCGACCTGGTCATTCAGTTGACCGGCGGCTCGGGTTCGGAGGTCTTCAACTTCGAGAGCGGCTCGACGATCGACAACATCGTGCAGTCGATCAACCTGGTCAAAGATGCCACGGGAGTGGAGGCGGTCAACGACGCGGGCACGCTGCGGCTGAACAGCACTGGCTACGGATCGCAGGAAAGCGTGGGCGTCGAGGTCATCAGCGAAGGGACGGGCGGCACGTTTGCCACCGGCTTGAACAAGAATCGAGCGACAGGCACCGACGTCGCGGCTACTGTCAACGGCTTTGCCGCCACGGGCAAGGGGAACACCCTGTCGGTCAGCACTGCCACGCTCGACCTGAGCCTGACGGTCGATGATGGTTCGAGCACCGCGGTCAGCTTCGACATCACCGGCGGTGGCGCGCAGTTCCAACTCGGACCGGACGTCGTCAGCAACCAGCAGGCCCGCCTGGGCATCACCAGCTTGAACACCGCCAAGCTCGGCAGTGCCGCTGGCAAACTGTACGAACTGGCCTCCGGCGGTTCCAAGTCGCTGGTCAACGACATCACCGGCGCTTCGCAGGTGATCAACGACGTGATCGGCAAGGTGACGACGCTCCGCGGTCGCTTGGGTGCTTTCCAGCGAACGACGCTCGAGAGCAACACGGTCTCGCTGACCGAAACGCTCAACAACCTCAACGAAGCTCAGAGCTCGATTCGCGACGCCGACTTTGCTCGTGAAAGCGCCAATCTGACGCGAGCTCAAATTCTGGTGCAGTCGGGCACGCAAGTGCTGCAGCTGGCCAACCAGGCGCCACAGAACGTGCTGTCGCTGCTGCGGTAAGCCGCCTCTGGGCTCTTGAATCGACATGAACAATCCAACGCCGCGCTCGTTAGACTAGCGCGGCGTTTTGCTTTTGTGGTGCCGAGAATTGCCGGGCTGGCTTGGATTGCTCCCGAAGGGCATCGGGTCAGGCTTCGACTCGCTGCTTACCCCTCACCCCCCCGGCCCC
>JBQCJB010000713.1:0-5316 GCA_051953155.1 Aureliella sp.
GCACTGCGCGGCCGCTGCGCAATGCCGGCTTTCCACGCCCCGACATCGCTCCCGATGGTCGGCAGCTCGCGTGGCAGAGCCAATTTCATCGGTGGTTGTTCGAACTTCCGTGAAGGCTGATAATGGCGACCGACCAGACGAACGACTCGCGTGTGAACAAGACTCGGCATTAATGGGTGCAGCGAGCGATTCGTACATGTCGGTCGCTTGGGGCAGCTGAGAGTTGTTTCGCTGAGTTCTTTTAATTTGGATCGGGCATGACGCGCTTGGTTGTTCAAGATTTGGTCAAACGCTACGTCACCGAAGCGGAGACGTTGGTGGTCCTCGACGGCGTCAGTTTTTCGCTCGAGGCCGGTGCGGATCTGGCGATCGTCGGCGCCAGCGGATCAGGTAAGTCGACGTTGCTGTACATTCTCGGCACGCTCGACCGCCCGAGCAGCGGTTCGGTTGCGATCGACGGCGTCGACCCGTTTTCTCTGTCGTCGACGCAGTTGGCCGAGTTCCGCAATCGCTCGGTGGGATTCGTGTTCCAGGACCACCATCTGTTGCCGCAGTTGAGCGTGCTGGAGAACGTGCTCTTGCCGGCGATGGCCAAGGGTCGTCCCAGCCGCGAACAAGCCGAGCGGGCTCGCCACCTCGTCGACGTTGTCGGACTGTCTGAGCGCAGCGATCACATCCCTGGGCGGCTCAGCGGCGGTGAACGCCAACGCGTGGCGGTAGCCCGCGCCCTGCTGCATCAGCCCAAGTTACTGCTGGCCGATGAACCGACGGGTAACCTCGACGCGGAGACGGCCGACAAGATTGCCCAGCTGCTGTTCGATTTGCCGCGCCGCGAGGGAGCATCGCTGGTCATGGTCACCCACAGCGATGCGCTCGCCGCTCGCGCCTCCAGCCGCATGCGCTTGGTCAAGCATCAATTGGCTGCGGTCGCTTAAACCAACCACGGTGGCCTAAACAGCCATGACCGCGTGACGTACAGATCGTAAAAAAACTCCCCGAGGAGCGAGCTCAGCATGGACTCACCCGCTGGCGGCCAGCGAGCGCCATCCCCAGCATCCAGAATCCCCAATCTCAGCACCGTCGTTTGGCGGTCGCTGGTGGGCTTTCGATCAATGCATCTGGCGCTGGCCTTGGGTATCGCTGCCGCCACAGCCGTCATCGTCGGCGCTCTGGTCGTGGGCGATTCGGTGCGCGGCAGTTTGAAGGAGTTGGTTGTCGAGCGATTAGGGCGGATCGAATGCGCACTGCTGGCACAGCGCTTCTTCGATCCGCAAATTCTCGCCGACAGCACGCGTGGGATCGGCCACAGCGACATCCATGTCGAACCGCTGATCGTCATGCCCAGCGTAGCGGTCGAGCTGCGCCGCGAGGGCGAGTTGCACCGCGCCGCGCAGGTGCAAGCGCTCGGCGTCGATCAAACATTTTGGCAAGCGGCCGCCGATGATCCGCGACTGGAGAATGTCGAGCTCGGCGCCGACGAAGTCGCGCTGAACGCTTCCCTGGCCGCCGAACTCGATGCTCGAGTTGGCGACCAGGTCACGCTCCGCTTTCCCAAAGGAACCGGCGTACCGGCCGATAGTCCGCTGGGACGCCGCGATGATGCCTCGGCCGATTTGCCCTCGCAGCGGGTAGCCGCGATCCTGCCCGACCACACAGTCGCCGACCTCGATTTTCGCGCAGGCCAACGCGCGACGCGCAACATCTTTGTGCCGCTGGCCGGACTGCAGGATGCCCTCGAGCAAACGGATAAAGTCAACGCAGCGCTCGCCGTCTCACCCAAAGCCGCCGAACCAGTCAGCCTGGAGAAGGCTCAGTTGCTGTGCGATCAACTGAACGAACGCGTTCGGCCGTCGTTAGCGGACTACGGTCTGAAACTCACTCGGCACACGCGCGTCTTTCCCGACAAAGAAATCGGGGAAGAGGGCGAGGGTGATCCGCAGACGATCTTCGACTATTTCCAGTTCACTAGCGATCAATTCATCATCGACGATGCGTCGCAAGATGCGCTGATCGACGCCCTGCAGCCTTTCCAGCCGCACCGCAGCATGAGCTACTTGATCAACGAGATTTCAACCTTCGATCCCGATGGCGGCGAGGGCAAGACGAAAGTCACGTATTCCATAGCGACCGGAATCGAGAACTGGGAAGCCATCTCGCCGAACTTTTCCGAGGCCGGTTCGCTCTGGGATCAGCGCCCCGCGCTCTGCGCCGTCAATTCGTGGCTGGCCGAGCGGCTGGATCTGCACGAAGGCAGCATACTGCGAATCAAACATTTCCGCCCCGAAACGGTCGATGGTCGAGAGGTCGAAATCGACCAGGAATTGATCGTCAATCAAATCGTGCCCGTCACGGCGCCCAGCGAAGAATATCGCCGCAACCGCCCCGCGCGATTCAGCTCGCCGCCGACCGTGTTCAACGATCCCAACATGACGCCGGTCGTCCCGGGCATCACCGATCAAGACTCGATTTCCAAATGGGACCTGCCCTTCAAGCTCACTCGCGAGATTCCCAAAGAGGACGACGAGTACTGGCAGAACTATCGCCTGACGCCGAAGATCTTCCTGCGGTACAGCGTGGCTGCGCGGTATTTCGGCAGCCGCTTTGGCAGCGCTACCGCGATACGCGTCGACGCATCCAAGGCCGACGAAGCCCAAATGAGGCAGCGGGCCACCGAAGGCATGCTCAAAGCCAAACCGGGGCTCGGCATGCAGTTCCAGCCGATCCGCAAAATGCAGCTGCTGGCCGCTTCGGGCACCACTCCGTTCGACGGCCTGTTTCTGGCGCTCAGTTTCTTTGTCATCGTCGCCGCCCTGATGCTGGTCGCTCTCCTGTTTCGACTGAGCATCGAACAGCGGGCCGGGCAGTGGGGCTTGCTGATGGCGGCCGGTTTCAGCCATGGCCGCGTGCGCAGCCTGCTGCTGCGCGAGTCGGGGGTGATCATTGCCCTGGGCGTGCTGATCGGCATCGCGTTGGGACTGGGCTATGCGCGGTTGATGGTGGCTGGCCTGGAAACGTGGTGGGTCGGCGCGATCAGCGACGCATTCCTGCACTTTGCGTTTTCGACGCGCAGTCTCCTGATCGGCAGCGCGATCGGCGGCTTGGCTTCGCTGGCGACCATTCTGTGGAGCATGTGGCGGCTGGACAAGAAACAACCGCTCGACTTGCTCCGCGGGCGCTGGGAGGAACCGACGGCAACCGCGGGCACGCAGAGCAAAGTAGCCCTGGCAATTGCCGGATTTTTGTTCTTCGGCGCGATCGGGTTGTTGTTCCTGGGGGCAACGCAAACCGGAATGGCGCAGGCCGGATCGTTCTTTGGCTGCGGGATGTTGCTGCTGTCGGCCGCCTTGGTCGCGCTCGCCTACATGCTCAAGCATCGCCGCCCGCGAGGTGCATCGGCCGACGCGCGGCCGGGCCTGTGGACGATGGCCTGGTTCGCTTTGACGCGCAATCCGTGGCGCAGCGTGCTGACGATCGGTCTGCTGGCTGTGGCCAGTTTTCTGATCGCGTCGATGAGCATCTTTCAGATCGCTCCCGACCTATCGGGCAGCGGCGGATTTGAACTGATGGCTGAGAGCTCGCTGCCGCTGTACCGCGATATCGGTTCGACGCGCGTCCGCGAAGATGTGTTGTCGCCCAAGGATTTTAATACGCTGCGGACGACCAACATCCTGTCCTTCCGCGCTCGTCTGGGCGAGGATGCCAGCTGTAACAATCTGTATAAAGTCGCCCAGCCCACGGTGCTGGGCGTCCCCGATCTGCTGATGCAGTACCAGGCCGCGACTCCCAAGGAGCGACAATTCCAGTGGGCAGCCAGCCACACGAAGCACGAACTTCCGTGGCAAGAACTCGGCCAACTGGCCGCCGGCACGGCAGATGATCCGGTGCCGGTGGTCATGGACCTGAACACCGCGGCCTGGAGTCTTCATCAAGGGGCGTCGCTGGACGCAATTACCAAAATCGAATTCGATGATCGCGTGCTGTACTTCCGCACCGTCGGACTTTTGCAGAACAGCATCCTGCAAGGCAAGCTGCTGATCGGCCAGCATAATTTCGCGCGGCTCTTTCCGGAGATCAACGGTTACCAATTCTTCCTGATCCACGCCGACAACGATCTGCCGGCTGTGTCGGCGGCCCTGGAAAACGGTTGGAGCGACCAGGGGCTCGACGCATCATCGACGCAGGAAGCCCTGGCGAAACTGTTGGCGGTGCAGAACACCTACATCTCCGCCTTCCAATCGATCGGCGCTCTGGGCCTGTTGCTGGGCACCGTTGGACTAGCCGTGGTCCAAGTCCGCAGCGTGCTCGAGCGACGCAGAGAGTTGGCGCTGATGCAGGCGCTCGGATTCTCTCGAGCCCGAGTATCCCAGCAGCTGCTCTGTGAAGCGAGCGTGCTGCTCTTGGGCGGTTTGGTCATCGGCATCGTTGCCGCCGCCATCGCCATCGTACCGTACATGCTCAGCAACAATCCGCAACTTAATCTGCTCGAACCGTTCCTGCTGCTGTCGATCGTCTTGGTCGTCGGACTCGCCGCCAGCATGCTGGCCGTGGTGACCGCCCTGCGGCAACCGATCGTGCCCAATTTGCAGTGAGCTATGTAGCAACAAGCAATCTGGCAACAAGCTACATGGCAACGAGCCGTGTAGCAACAAGCTATGTAGCAACTGCAGTTACTTCCACTGGCTCTGCGTGCCGAACGGTGGCGGATAGGTATCGCGATAGGCGGCGTCGGCTGGTCTGGCCGACGTCCAGCCACCCAGGGGAAATCGCGACTGCTCCGCTGCAGCCACGTTCCATGCGTCGGCCGTCAGCCGCGTTGGGGCATGGCTCGCAACATCGCTCGGCGCGGTGGCTGATAGATGGAGCGACCTAGTGGCCGACAAATCGCTCGCCATGCCGGTTGACATGGCTACCGATGCGGTGGGCGAAACATTCGCCGCCACGCGCGTGGTGCGATCGGCCGGAGCGTAAAGGGCGACATGCCGCGAGCCCTGCGCATCGGTCATGCCGCTGGTGTTGCCGCTAGCAGGCACCGACACAGAGAAGGCTTCGAAGTGTTCCAGCGGCGAACCACCCGCCACGTTCATGGGCTGTGCGCGGGCTTCGCTCGCCAGTGCCAGCTTGGGCATTGGTGCCGGCGTTAGCCAGGGGAGCTCCGCCGGTGACGGAGCCGTGTAAGGGGCGGCGGCCTCGGATTCGAAGCTTGGTCCGTCGGCTGGCGCTCGAGCCGCGGACAGCTCGGGTGACTGAGCGTTGGCCTCGGCCGGGAGCGGGACGAGTTGGAACAAGCGCTCGCGCAGCTGCGGCTGGGCGATTAAC
>JBQCJB010000714.1:0-2919 GCA_051953155.1 Aureliella sp.
GCCAGAGGTGAGGTGAAAAGAGGGCAAAGCGGCCGCAACTGGCTGGCCGGACGGTCGGTGGCGGCCAATCGCGTCCTAACTTACCACGGGGAAATTTCAACCAGTGGAACAGCTGTGCCGACAACGCCATCTCGAGTCTTACCTAGTCCAATCCACGCCGCGGGAGACAAGTTTCTCACCGGGCTGAGCGTCATGCTCCTGGCCAACGTGCTCCAGCGGCTGGTTGGGCTGCTGCGCAATCTCGGCTTTTGCCGTTACCTGAGCGACGCGGAACTGGGGCAGTGGGCGATGGCCAACAGCTTCTTCGTCTTGGCCGCGCCGCTGGCCGTGCTGGGCTTGCCCGGCTCGTTCGGCAAGTTCGTCGAAATCTATCGCCGGCAGGGTGCGCTGGGCAACTACTTGCGGGCGCTGACGCTGGCCAGCGGTTGCGGGTTGGCGGCTCTGGCGACGGCCATGTGCCTCGCCCCGCAGAGTTTCGCCTGGTTGGTCTTCAACGACGTCCAGGCCGCAGGCTGCATCGGTTGGATCGTCGCTACGCTAGCCGCGGTGACGGTCTTCAACTTCGTCAACGAGCTGATGTCGGCGCTGCGGCAGGTGCGCGTCGTGTCGGCGATGCAATTCATCAGTAGTGTCGGCTTTGCCCTGATCGCAATGGCCGGTTTGATGTGGACGCAGTCGTGGAGCGTCCTGTTGCCCAGTTACACGGCGGCGTGCCTATTGGCTCTTCTGCCGGGCCTGTGGGTCTTGCGGCAAGCCCACGCCCAGGAACTGCGCATCGCGGGGCCGATCGACGGTATGTGGCAGCGAATCGTGCCCTTTGCGATCGCACTGTGGTGCATGAATCTGCTGACCAACATGTTCGATGTCTGCGACCGGACACTGTTGCTGCACTTGACCCCTGGCGATGCAGCCCACGGCCAAGCGGTCATCGGGCAGTACCACTGCGGCCGCATCATCCCCAACTTGTTGATTTCCGTCGCCTCGCTGTTCAGCGGCATCTTGCTGCCCTACTTGAGCGCGGACTTTGAATCTGGCGACTCACAGCGTTTGGGCAAGCGGCTTGGCCAAGTGCTCCAGATCGTTGCGCTGCTGTTCACCGTGGCTGCGGTAGTCGCTCTGGCGGCTTCCTCGCTGCTGTTCGACGTCACCTTGGGCGGCCGCTACGCGCAAGCCCAGCGCATCCTGCCGCTGGCACTGCTGCAGGGAATTTGGATGAGCCTGTTCCTGTTGGCGCAGACCTATCTGTTCTGCATCGAGCGCGGCAAGCAAGTCTCATTGATCCTGGCACTCGGCCTGGGACTGAATCTGGTGCTGAACGTCCCGATGATTACGCACTTCGGTCTGGCCGGTTCGGTCGCCGCGACGGCTCTGGCCAATGGCGTGATCCTGGCGTTGGTCTTATGGCGCATCGGTCGCGAGGGCCAGTCGCTGGGGTGGCCAACCGCAATTTCTTGCTTCGTCCCACTGGGACTGGTCCTGGGGTTGGCCGTGGGCGCTTAGCCAGGCGCGACGAACTGTCGGCGACGAAGCGCTCTCCGCGGAGCGGTTCAGCGTTATTCACGTCGGCACAAGTAAGTCGCGTTTTAGGCACATGTGAAGCAAGGTCGTTTTCAAACTGGTCAGTGCCGACTAGCCTAGCAGCTGCCGCTATCGAGCCCGCGCCACCAGTCGATCAAGTCGACCGCCGGCACGGTGCGTTCGCTGCGGCGCAGCATGTTGACCAGTTGCGCTCGGTGATGCGAGCCGTGAATGCAGACGTGCACCAGCGACTCGCCGATGCGGACGCGGAACGGAATCCCGGCAGGCATCGAAGTGATGATGCGATCGCAACCTGCCTGATCGAGTCCGGCGAGAAAGCCGCTCCGCTGCTGGGAGAGCTCTTGCCCCAGGGAGCGAATCTGATCGAGCGACAGGCCTTCGTTTTTGGGCGGATCCTTGGGCTGCTCGTGCCAGTAATTCCACCACCACTGGTCGACATCCAGCAGGTGCAGCAACGTCTTGCGAATCGAGCCGCGGCCCATGCCGAAATCGCGATCAAGCACTGCGTCGTCGGCCCCCTCCAGCGCCGCCAGCACTTGGGCGTTGCCCCAGTCGTGATAGGCGAAGTACCGCTCGAGTAGTTCTTTGTCCCAACGCACGTTCCAGCCCGGCGCCACCGCGACCTGGAGTCCAAACTTCGCGAACTCAGCCACCGACTCGGCGGGTTGTTCGAGCGTCGGCCGCGCCAACTTGTACAGCGTGTAATCGAGCCCCACGGGCACGGTGCGGCCATGGTCCTTGAGAAAGCTGAGCGCTTGGGCGCGGTGATAGGCGCTGTGGTTGGCGACATGTAGCAAAAGCACGTCCAGCGGGTTGCTGTAGCTGACGCGGCGACTGTCTTGATAGTTGACGATCCGTTTCCAGCGATTACTGCGCTCGGCGCTGATCAGTTGTTGCCGCGCCTGAGCGACCTGCTTCAGTTGGGCCTCGATTTCGCCCAGGGCCAGGCCTTGCGAGTCGGTCGGAAAGGGACGCCACGAGACGACTTGCCAACGCTCGAGCCAAATCTGTTCGGCGGTGAGAATATGGAACAGCGTGTTGCGGAGCGAACCGAAGCCCAGCTCGCGCGGGGCATCCAGCTGCGCGTTGCTCAGGTCATAACACAGTTCAAATATGCGGCCGTTGGCCCAGTCGTTGTAACGGTACAGATCTTCGACCAGCGAAATCGTTTCGGCCATGCCTGCGAATCCTTACTTTCCACTAGCTCCGCCAAAAACGGCGGACGAACAACTTTGATTTGATTGAGCAACGTTTGAATCGATGCCGCGACTGCCGCCACGCGCACGGCGGGCGTCAGCGGAACATTAACTGGAATTCGGCGCGGTATTCGGCTTCGCTGCGCGGAAACAGCTGCGCGACGCGGTCGGCGGCCGAGCTGCC
>JBQCJB010000715.1:0-7033 GCA_051953155.1 Aureliella sp.
CGCCCGTGGCGAATCAAACCGTCCAGTGCGTTCTGAACCATTTGATCAGCGCTAATGATCGATCTCCCCGGCAGTGGATACAGGTTGCTCTCAGACTCATTCATCGCCCGAAAACTCCTCACACTAATCCTCCTGGCGGACGTGAGCAAGTAAGACGACCACGATTCTATCGCCGCCGCGATAGCGCATCAAAGGCCCCTCAACCACGCCAGCCAATTGGGTGCCTGGTCGATAACGACTACAATCTAGGAAGCTCACTAGACCTTCCCCCGCCTCGCCTCACGCCGCTCCCAGGGATGCTCGCCCATGCGCATCGCTCTGCTCTGCTGCCTCGTGATCGCCTGGTCTCTGACGGCCCCCTCGACGCTGGCGCAGACAAACCGGGCCGACGCGGTCGACGCGCGGATCGACTTCGCCAAACAAATTGCGCCCATCCTGCGGCGCGCGTGCGTCGAGTGCCACGGTCCGAGCAAGCAAGAAGGGGATTTGCGTTTGGATCGCCGGGAGGCAGGCTCGCTGACGGCGACTATCGTTCCTGGACAGCCCGACCAAAGCGAACTGCTGCGGCGGATCACTTTGCCCCGCGGGCACGAGGAAGTCATGCCCGCCGTCGGCGAACCACTCCCCGCGGCGCAAGTTGAAATCATCCGCCGCTGGATCGCCCAGGGTGCCGACTGGCCCGAGTCACAGGCGAGCGATGCCACGCATTGGGCCTATGTCCCGCCAGTGCGTCCGCCGCTGCCACCCGTTTGCGATCCGGCCTGGGTCCGGCAGCCGCTGGACCGTTTCGTGCTGGCTCGACTCGACCAAGAAGGGCTCCGTCCAGCCGAGCGGGCTGCCCCAGAAAAGTTGCTGCGGCGTCTGTTCCTTGATCTGATCGGTCTGCCTCCCAGCCTGGCCGAAGTCCGCGCCTTTGCAGCTGACCCGAGCGACCAGCGGCTGGAGAGCGTCGTCGACGATCTCCTCAGCCGTCCTCAATTCGGCGAGCGGTGGGCTCGACCGTGGCTGGATGCTGCCCGCTATGCCGATTCGCACGGATTCCAACGCGACAACCTTCGCGACATGTGGGCCTATCGCGACTGGGTTATCCAAGCACTCAACGAAGACATGCCCTTCGACCAGTTCACTATCGAACAGATCGCTGGGGACTTGCTGCCGGGAGCTACTGAGCGCCAGCGGATCGCCACCGGTTTCCACCGCTGTTCGCCAACCAATGTCGAAGCCGGCTCGCTGCCAGAAGAGACGCGCATCGAGCAAGTGATCGATCGCGTCAATACGACCGGAGCCGTGTGGCTGGGCACGACGCTCGAGTGCTGCCAGTGCCATGACCACAAATACGATCCCTTCACGCAGCGGGAGTATTACCAGCTACTGGCGTTCTTCAACAATACGCAGTTGGAAGCCGACCGCAGCGATCCGAAAAAGCCCAGCTCGATCGAATTCATCGGCGCAGCCATGGCGCTCTCCGATCCGCAGCGCGACGGTCAACGCAACGCAATCAAGCAGGAACTTGCCGAGCTGAAAGGCCGGCAGGCGGCGCGGCGAAAGCAGTTGGCCGCTTCGCTCGACGCATGGCTGGCCGAGACCATCCCGAACCGCACGGCCGCTGCGCACATCCATCCACTGGAAATCGTCGACTTTGCCTCGGAAGGAACAACCGACACGCTTTCCAGGCTAGACGATGGCTCGCTGCTACTAGTCGGCGGCGATCCACCCGAGACGGATATCTATCGCGTCACCGCCCGAACGGAGGCGAAAGATATTCGCGGCTTCCGCTTGGAAGCTCTGCGTCACGACGCGCTGCCTGGTGGCGGACCTGGTCGCGGCGATGCGGTCCGACGCAATTTCGTGCTAAACGATTTTGCACTGGAACTTCGTCCTGCGAAGAGTCGCGATCCGGCCGACGAAAACAGCGCGGCACCCGACGCCCCAGCCGGTGCCGTGCGGCCGGTGAAGTTCGCATCCGCCAAGGCCAGTTTTTCGCAGTCAGGCTACGCGGTCCAGCGCGCGATCGACGGCGACATGAAAACTGCCTGGGCCATTGCGCCACAGTTCGACCGCTCGCACTGGGCCACGTTCGTTCTCGAGCAGCCGCTCGACGTCCCGGCTGGATATCAACTGGTTTTTCGACTGCGGCAAACCTTCGGCCAAGCGCGAACGATCGGCTGTCTGCGGCTCTCGGCGATCACCGGCGACATCGACTCCAGCGGCGAAGAAGGGCTGTCGAGCGATCTGCTCGACGCGCTCGCCAAGTCGCCCGATCAACGCAGTCCCGCCGAGCACAAGCGGCTGCTCGATTTCCGCGTCAGCCGAGATGCTCCGTCGAAGCGACTGGCTGGCGAGCTGACCAAGCTTGAAAAGCGGCTGGGCGAGCTGGCTCCCGACACGACGCAGGTCATGGTGGAACTGCCGTCGCCGCGCACGACGACAATCTTCCAACGCGGCGACTATCGCCAGCCAGGACCAGAAGTCGAGCCGTCGACTCCCTCGGTGCTGCACCACTTCGCGGGCGGCAGCGACCGATTGGCGCTCGCGCGTTGGCTGGCCTCACGCGACAATCCGCTAGTGGCCAGGGTAACGGTCAACCGCTGGTGGGCCGAGTTGTTCGGCCAGGGCATTGTGGCTACGGTCGAAGACTTTGGCATCAAGGGAGACCCGCCCACGCACCCTGAGCTGCTCGACTGGTTGGCTGTGGAACTTGTCGACCGAGGCTGGTCGATGAAGGACTGGCTCAAGTCGGTCGTGCTCTCGGCGACTTACCAGCAATCATCGCACATCACGCCCGACCTGCAGCAGCGCGATCCGCAGAACCACCTGCTTGCCCGCGGCCCGCGCGTGCGCATGGATGCGGAAATGATCAGGGACAATGCGCTGGCCATTGCCGGGTTGCTGGACAAGACGCAGTTCGGACCGCCGATTCGCCCGCCGCAACCGCCAGGCATCTGGAGCAAAGTCGGCGGCACCGCGTACGCGTACGACGTCAGTTCGCCGGGTCAGCGGCATCGGCGCGGCATCTATGTCGTGCTCAAACGAGGCACGCCCTATCCGAGCTTCATCAATTTCGATGCGACTTCTCGCCAAACGTGCACGCTCCGCCGTTCGCGAACCAACACGCCGCTACAAGCCTTGACGCTGCTGAACGACCCGGTCTACGTGGAAGCGGCCGAGGCGTTAGCCGAGCGTGTCGAGCGCGAACTGGTCGGTTGTCCGCTCCCTGAAAAGCTCGATGCTATGTTCCAGCTGTGCACCGCGCGGCGTCCGACTTTGTCCGAGCGCCAGACGCTCGAAGAACTCTATGCGGCTCAACTGTCCGCCGCCCGCGAGCGCAGCCCAGCGACCATCGCGGAAGCCGAGTCGGCGGCGCGCCGCAGCGTGGCCGTCGTGCTGCTCAACTTGCATGAAACGATTACCAAGGATTAGTCCGCAGGTGAACCACATGGACTCAGCTTGCCAAGTTCGTCAGTTGCCGCCATCGGCTCGCGAGCCGCTGCGCCGCGATCTGTTTCGCTCAGCGGGGCTAAACCTGGGCGCTATCGCGTTATCGGGATTTCTCGGCGAGAGCGCCTCGGCAGCGGTGGCTGGGGCCTCGCGTGGGCATGCGCCGCGGGCCAAGCATGTCATCTACCTGCACATGATCGGCGCTCCTTCGCAGCTCGATCTGTTCGACTGGAAACCCGAGCTTGTCCGGCGGCACAACCAGCCATGTCCGCCGGAGGTCACCAAGAATCGCGACTTCGCGTTCATCGGCAAGACGTCGACGTTAGGGGGCTCGCCTTGGAAATTTGCGCGTCATGGCGATAGCGGTCAGACGCTCTCGGAGTTGCTACCGCACTTAGCCGGAGTCGTCGATGAACTGGCCGTCGTGCGCTCGCTGCATACCGAAGAAATCAATCACGCGCCGGCACAAATGTTTTTACACTCGGGCTTCGGCAGGGCAGGGCGGCCCAGTTTTGGATCGTGGGTCATGTATGGACTGGGCGCCGAGACCGAGGACTTGCCAGGCTACGTCGTACTGCTGAGCGGTCCGGCCGGAGGCGCTGGGACAAATCTTTGGTCGAGCGGTTTCCTGCCGAGCGTATATCAAGGCATCCAGTTCCGCTCCGAGGGCGATCCGGTGTTGTTCCTGACCAATCCACAGGGAGTTCAGGTCGAGGATCGTCGGCGCGAACTCGATGCGCTAGCTCGGCTGAACGCGCAGCAACTGGCCGCCTCGGGGGACCGCGAAATCGAGACCCGCATCCATCAATACGAAATGGCGTTCCGCATGCAGGCATCGGTTCCCGAACTGATGAGCATCAACGACGAGACGCAGCAGACGATGGACCAGTACGGTGCCGTGCCCGACAAGGCGTCGTTCGCCAACAATTGCCTGCTCGCTCGGCGGTTGATCGAGCGCGGCGTCCGGTTGGTCGAGCTGTACGATGCCGATTGGGACCATCACGGCGGCTTGCAGACCCGCCTGCCGCAGAAGTGCAAGGAAACGGACCGACCGATCGCCGCCTTGATCGCCGACCTGAAGGCTCGCGGCTTGCTCGACCAGACGCTGATCGTTTGGGGATCCGAGTTCGGTCGCACGCCGCTGCGTCAGGGTGGCAATGCCAACGACCAGGGACTGTCGGGCCGCGACCACCACAAAGATGCCTTTACGATGTGGCTGTGCGGCGGTGGCGTTCGTGGCGGCATCAGCTATGGCCGGACGGATGATCTCGGAATGGATATCGCCGAACAACCCGTGCATGTCCACGATTTGAATGCGACCGTGCTGCATCTGTTGGGGCTCGACCACCAGCGGCTAACTTACCGGTATCAGGGGCGGGAGTACCGCCTGACCGACGTCGCGGGCAACATCCTCCACGACCTCCTGGCCTAGCGGTGCGCGGGGTTCGCGTCATGCTCGCGGTTTGGAACGTCGCGCGCACCTGGAAGCATCGCGTCACTGCTGGGGCATGAAACGGACGCCTTGCTGGAAGCCGCTCGCGTAGAAGAAGCCTTGAGAGTGCGGCCCTTCGGCTCGGCTCACCGCCGCGTAGTCCATCTCCGGCCCGTTCAGCCACGGCACGCTCACGGCGATCGGGGCATCGAAGACCAGAAACGAGCGACGCCGCGATGCGGGCACGAAGACATAATGTCCAGGCATCACAGCGTTTGGCGGAGCGCTGTCGAGCGTCAGGCGGCGGGGACAGAGAAAGATTGGCGGAGGACGAAAGAGCGAGTCCGGAACCTTCGCCAGTGAAACTCCTTCGGTTATGTTCGACCTGAGCGTTCGCTGCTCGAGGAACGGCAACGCCTCGACCATCCAGCCGCCGATGACTCCCGGACTGGCAGGCGAGGGGAGTCGATCGTGCGTCTCGGCGAACTGGGCCAGCGCCAGATTGATTTGGTGCAAGTTGTTCTTGCACACCGCTTCTCTAGCGCGCTCGCGAGCCGAGTGGACGGCGGGTAGAAGCAGTCCCAACAACATGACCAGGATAGCCAGCGCGACCAGCATCTCGACAAGCGTGATCCCTGGGCGGCTGCGCATCGTCATGGCTCGGTGGCCCCCTGAACGCCGCGTATATACAGCCGCTGAACTTCTTGCATACAGCAGCGACCGTTGGCAGCGAGCGACGCGCAATTGGCTTGGCTCGTCTTCGACTTGGCAAGCAGCTCGCGCACCGGTTCGGGCGACCGCTCGCGGACCGCCGCGTCGAGATCATCGAGCGTAAAGTCGAAACAAGCACAAATCGGCGCATCCATGCTCTTCGGATAGACCTCGCCGTGCAGTTCGTCGATCGAAACGACGCGCTCCAACAGGTCGAAGTAAGCGACATCGCAGGCCGGCGCGGGGCAGAACCAGGCGTGTGCCGCTAGCTTGTCGCGCGAATGGGCTCGCACGTGATGGTCGAGTGTCTCGCGGCCGACCGGCTCGCCGACCGCTCCACAACTCGGGCAAAACGCGCGGCTCTCCGGTTCCGGCTCGCGAACGAATGCTTTGTTCATAACTGTCGATTCTAACCGATCGCACGCGCAAACTTCGGCTTTTCGAGGGTTTGGGCAGGTGGCCCACCCGCCGCAATCCGAGCGCGACACTTGACCAGCCGCCGGCGATCAGACACAATTAGGGAGCTGAGACTAAGTCTCAATTACAAAAAGACGAGACGAGCCGTCAGTATCTATCCCAGAGAAACGAGCGGGTTGCGGAGACGCGGAACTGTGGCGGACGAAACGACAATTGCGGTGCTTCCTGCCGATCGCGAGGACCGGCGTTTGCGCGTGGTGCTCCTAGCGGGCCAGCAGGCGGGTGGCTCCCGCTTGCGGCTGAGCGACGAAACCTATAGCGAGGACGTCGGCTGGTTCGCTCAGGGACACATCGATTTATCGCCAGAGCAGATCCGCGGCTTGCGGGCAGCTCTGGGTGCGGCCGAGCCGCGCGGCGGACAGCGCACGGCGCGGCTGCGAGCCTCGCAATTCGAACCGGCCGCCGAGGCCGAAGAGCGCGGAGCCGTTTTGCTTTCGCTGGTCCGCGCGGGCTAATTGCCTCGATTTGCCAGGTTTAGGCGCCCATGCTGCGTTTGCTGGCGCCCGTCTGAGCAGCTTGAGCCGGCGTGTCGCGGAGGAGCTTGGTGTACTCCTCGACCCCTTCTTGCTCGTCCTTCAGGATGTCTTCCAGGAAGATCACCAAGGCTCGGTCGCCGATCTCTTCGGCCATCTTGATGGCGGTGCCGTACATCTCGACCGCCTTGGCCTCGAATGCGAGGCTGAATTTGAGCACTTCTTGAAGGTCGCGCGACTGCTTGACTTCATTGCGCATAGTCACCGGCACGCCGCCGAGCGAAACGATCTTGTTGCCGACCAACCGGGCGTGGCCGAACGATTCCTTGGCGTCGTCCAAGAATTTGTCCGCGAAGACTTCGCGCCATACCCCTTCGACGATGAAACCCGCTTGCGAGTACTGGGCCACCCCCGTCCACTCGTGCTTCAAGATTTCATTCAGATGGTCAATCAAAGCTTGCATATCCACAGTCCTTAGCATCAAAGGGAGTCGTTGGGTTTT
>JBQCJB010000716.1:0-6665 GCA_051953155.1 Aureliella sp.
CGCCAGCGCAGATAATAGGTTTGCTCGGTGACAGGAGGGAGGCCTGTCCTACTTTTTGGGATGACAGATTTCCTTGGTTGACAGGCCGGAGGCCTGTCCTACTGGGGCCCGAAGAGGTGCGAACTCTGGGTCGTGTTCGCACCTCGTCGCCTGTTTCCCTCCCGGGAAGTCTCCATTACCTGGCGGTGGTCGCTTACCCGGCAGCGGTCGCTCACCTGGCGGCGGTCGCTTACTTGGCGGCGGTCGTTTACCTGGCGGCGGTTCGGTTGAGTTCAAAGGTGCCGTAATAGACGTTCTTGCCGCGGATGATGCGGAACCGCGGCTTGGCGGACGATTTCAAATCTTCGGACTGGAAAACCCACTCGAGGTCTTTGAAGTTGGGCGTCTGCCACTCCATCAACCCAACCAGCACGTCGCCAGGACGCAGCTGGGCATGGTAAGCGGGGCTTTGCTCACGGACGCTGACGACTTGCAAGCCGCCGCTATAGCTGGCATCGACCTGCCGGACCAGCTGAGCATCCGCCGGCCGCAGACGCATGCCGAGCACGCTCCATGCATAACTGCTGCTGTCGGCATTGCGTGCGGAAACCAGACTGACTCCCGAACCGATGCGCGCGGTCGTGGCAACTTGCTCGAGCCGAGCTTGACCGCCGCGTTCGATTTCCAGGTCGAGCATCGAACCGACTGGCTTGTCCAACAGAGCGAGTTCGTATTCCAACCGATTGCGGATGCGGCGATCTCCAATCCGCTTGATGCAGTCCCCTTCGACCAACGACGTGGTCCCCGACTGGTTCGAGCGAATGCGGCTGATGCGCACTTCCGTCCGGCCGTCGACCGCCGAAGTATGGACCTCGAACGGTACGTCGGCGCCGTACTCGCGATGTGCTGATATGAGATTAGCCGCGACCTCCAGCGCCTTGTCGACCGGGATTGCAAAGCCGATGCCTTGAGCTCCGACGCGCACGGCCGCGTTCAGTCCGATCATTTTGCCTTCGATGTTCACCAGCGGGCCGCCCGAGTTGCCTGGGTTGATGCTGGCGTCGGTTTGAATCAAGTCTTCGTATTCCTGCACGCCGTTGACAGGAATATCGCGATGCAACGCGCTGATAATGCCTTCGGTGACCGTGTGTTGGTAACCGAACGGATTGCCGATGGCGACCACCTTCTCGCCGCGCAGCAGGTCCGACGACGTGCCGAAGCGGATGACCGGCAAATCGCGCGGCACGTCGATCTTGACCAGCGCCAAGTCGGTGCTCGGATCATGATCGATCATGCGTCCGATATATTTCGAACCGTCATGCAGTGTGACTTCAATCCGAGTTACATCTTGGACCACATGCTGGTTGGTCAGCACGTAGCCGCGGGGATCGATGATCACGCCGGAACCCATGCCGTTGACCAGTTGCGCTTCGCCGGTCGGTTTTCCGCTGGGCTTGTTCCCTTCGATATTGACGACCGCGGGTTCGGCGGCCTGAATGGCCAGCACCGTTGCGGTGTGCCGCGGCGAAACAGGACCGTCGGCTCGGGCGAGCGATGCCGTGAGGCCGGGACTGGCACAGGCCAGCAGGGTCGCCAGCGCTGTGGAAGTCGAACGCATACGGAATTTCAAATGCAACATCGACGCCCTTCCAGGCGAAACCAGCGGGTCAATCGCCGGCAGCCCAGTAGCGGTGCGGGCTCCGCACGGGCTGCATCGACTTCAGAGACGGGACTGAAGTGGCATGCCGGTTGAATCGGTCGCACTCAATAGACCGCTTAAGGCACCGTCGACGCGTCCGTAAGGCTACCCCAAGCTAACACCCTGGCAGCTTGGATAAGCTTTTCCCACTGCGCGGACTCGCCCGGCTGCTCATGATGAAGATGGGGCGGTTACAGAAACCGCACCGCCACTCTGCGCGGGCGACTGGCGATGCCGGTCACCCGCGTGGCGTCAAGGGTTAAAGAAGCGGCAAGCTACTTGCCCGCAGGCGCCGGCGGCGATCCTGCCTCAGGCGCCGCAGCCCGCACCGCGGACTCCGCGGCCTCAGACTTTTCAGCCGGCTTCGATTCTTCAGCTGCCTTCGGTTCATGAGCCGGCTTCGATTCTTCGGCCGGCTTCGGTTCTTTAGTCGGCTGGGACTTCGCGTCGGAGGCGGGCTTGTCGGCCGGTCGCGGTGCCGGGGCCTGGCCTTCGTCGGGCAGAGCCGCCTTGGTCTCACTTTGAGCCGCTTCGGCATCGCGCAGCTGCTTGATCCGATCGAAATAGGCACCCCGGTTGGGGTTGTTCGACCACTCGGCCAAGACTTCGGTGATCCGCGGATCGGCGTCGGTCGCACCGAATTCTTCCCGGAATCGCAGAAAATCATTCAAGACGAAGTCCGAGGGGAGCTGTTCCTTATCGATCAGTTGCTTGTAGCGTTTGATCGCGTTGCTGACTTCGTCGGCCGAGTCGTCGGTCATCATGCTTGGGAAGCGATTGAACAGGGCGTTCCAGTTCTTCCAAGCGGACTCGTAGCGGGCGATCGCTTCATCCAGGGCGCCGCGGTCGAGCAGTTTGTTGGCTTCGAACAGGTCGGCCCGAGCGGCCAGAGCTTCGTCGGTTTGTTCGGCCGCGCACCGCGTTTGCCAGTACGAGTAATTGACTTGGTTGCGATAGATGTCGACGTGGCTGACGTAATCCTTGGCCTGGTCGACCTTGATCGCCAGTTCGTTAGCTCGGAATTGTTTGTCGGCTGGCATCGCCTGGGCGATCTCGCGCACCGGCACCTCGAGGTTGGCTTCGGCCCGCATGGCTTCATAGACCTGGTTGGCGGTGCGATCGAGATCGGGGATCGCCAGCACGGCCTTCTCTTCTTCAGTCAGGGCGTCGTACCGCTTCTGCCTGAGTTCGTCCGCCTTTTCCTTGCAGAACTCCATGAACTCGTCTTTGGCGCGAGCCAGCGCCTGGTTGGCCGCTTCGATATCGTTCATGCGGAGATCTTCTCCCCAGGTCGAACGCATCGTCTTGTTGCCGAACCAATCCCAACCTTCGCCCGCTTTGCGCCACGCGATCTCGGCTGGGTAACCCAGGTGGCCTTCGGTCTCGATGGTCTGAGCAAAGTTGATCGACCACATCGGACCCATCCGATAAAAGTTGGTCGGACCTTTGCATGGTATCGAGCCGTTATTGACCATGTCGTAACAGCGCTCGTACCACAAGCGGCCCGTCAGCCAGCTGTCGGGATAGTTGTCCGGCCCGAGCCCTTCCTGCTGTCGAACGTCCATGCCGTTGGCTAGCAAATGGTCGTGCCAGTCGCTGTCCATGCGATAGAGCTGACGGAACTGGACTTTTTCATCCGACACGCCGAGCTTGTTGCCGAATTTCCACCCCAGTTCGTAAGGCAGGTCGGTCTTGCGACGGTTGTACTTCGTACCGGTCAGCAGGTAGTCGATACCTTTCTTGACCCAGGCGTAACGCTGGCGGTAGTCGTCGAACTCGACCGAGATGTTGTACGAGAGGTTCCACGACAAGAAATCCCACACTTTGACGAAGTGCGGTTCCAGCTTGGTGATCTGGTTGAGCGTGGCCGAGTAGTTATCCCAGAACTGCTCGCGTTTGTAGTACTCGGCTTTCTGCCACAGGATGCTGACGGCTACACCGCGCAGGCCGAGGGTCGCCAGACGCATCGATTCGCTGGCTGGATCGATCGCCCCCAAGTCGGCCTGACCGAGTTCGTACTGGGAACGAATCTTGGCCAGCGCGCCGCCGGGGCTGACCTTGCTGCCGTCAGCGCTTCGCACCGAGGGTTGGCCCAGTACGTAAATGGGCAGCAGCAACAGAACCATAGCCGCGATATAAAAAATTCGGCGACGCAGTATCTGCATGTTCATGCCGCCAACTCCCGAGTTTTAAGGAAGAAGTAACCGATCAGCGACGTCAGCACGAAATAGCAGACGGCCAGTGTGATGTGCCGCATCAACAGCGACCCGAAAATATCGATGCCATAGGCCACGAAGGGCGACGTGTTCAAACTGCCAAAATTGGGGAAGATCCGCCCAATCACGCTCAACGGCGCCATGATGCCGTAATCGATCGTCCTGATCGCATTTTCCAGCATGTCGTTGCCCAAGTCCAGTTCCGTCATCGCCCCGGCCTGCATCGGCATGCGGATCAGCGTCTCGATGGGACCGCCGCCGGGGATAACGCCGCTGGCCACTTCGCTGGCAATCCCGCCGAAAAAGCCGAAGACCAGGCAGGTCAGCGTGGCGATCATGGCCACCGGACCGCTGAGGAACGTGCTGAACATCACGCCGAAGCAAATGATGATCAGCATCTGCAACCAGATGCCGACATACGCCTTGAACATGTTCCAGCCGAACGTCCGGTCGCCGGCGCGGATGTACAGGTCGGCCTGAGACATTCCCAGGTACTGGCTGCGGTCTTCGCAGCGCACGACGACCTCCAGCTTGCCATCGGAAACCAGATCGTCGTAGATATCGATCTGGCTCGGCACGCCATCGCGAAAGCCGTCCAGCTTGCGCGGAATGCTCATCTGGTCGACCTGAAATTCTTTGACGATAAAACGCTGGCGAGCACTCTCGACCTTGCCGTCGGGGTTGCGGAGCGTGATCGTTCCCTGGACGCCGGTGACGATGTCACCCTTGTAGGTACGAAACGCCTTCAACGTGTACTCGAGATTCAGTTCGTCACCAAAACGCTCGGGGGTCACGTTGTCGAACGTCCAGGTGGCCGTCATCAGCGACGCGCCTTCGATGTACTTCTGGTAATTCGATTCGTAGCCGACGTTCAGACCTTCGCCGACGTTCCCCTCGCGGTCGGTGAAGCGCAGCGGCCCCAGAACCGGTATCTTGGCTTCCAGCATGCCGACCGGTTGGTCGATTTCGTAAATGGGCTGGCCATCTTTGTCCTGGCGGCCCGTGTCGCGCACCGCGTGCTTGTGCCCTTTGATCTCGTTGGTCACCCCCAGGCCATCCGGTCCGATCTCGAAGGTGTGGGCATGGTAGGCATCGAGCGTCGATTGGCCGCTCTTGCCGTCGGCGGCCAGACTTCGCACGTCGTGCACGTGCCGCACGCCGCGGACGACGAAGGCGTAGCTGAGCAGTCCCATAATCACCAACAGCACGGTACCGACCGCCGTAAAGCCGAAAATGCGGCCGAGCACGATTTCGGTGCTGCGGACCGGCTTGGTGACGATCGTCTGCACCGTCTTGTTCTTGATGTCGGCCGGCAAACTGAAACAGCTCAGGAACAGCCCCAACAGCAGCACCATCCACGAGGTGCCGGTCAGCACCGACTCGATGTACAACCGAGCGGGATAGTCAGCGTTCGGATCGAGGAACCAGCCGGCGAACAGCAGCCCCACGATGAACACGGCCACGACCGCCAGTACTTTGCGACGGACCGCTTCCTGAAACGCCAATCGAGCAATCGCATGCGTGCGCCGCCACGTCGTGCCAGGCAGATCGCGGGCCAGCAGTTCGTAGATCACCCGCGTCACGGCATAAAAGCCTTCTACCGGTCCGACCATGATCGTGGCCACGATATAACAGGCCACAAATCCGATCACCGCTAGGGCAGCCGCAATGCCCAAGCCCCACAGGAGAGCATGGTGCTGGAAGAGCCACTCGAAGTAGCCCCACATTTGTTCCGATTCTAAGCGCATGGTGCAATTGGCGTTTCAGCAGGACCGGGATTGAACGAACTGGGGTGACAAGGAACTTTTGAGGTCACGCGGAACTTTGAAGTCGCAGACCGCTTGGGATTCCCAGGGAACCGATGCGCGGCTTAGTTGGAACCGGCCGCTTTGGCCGAGGCCGAGGTGCGCATACCCGGCCGGGCTTCGCTCTCGCGCACGATCTCCAGGAAGAGCTCTTCCATCGTGGTCGTCGGATTGTCGATCGAAACCACTTCGCCGCCGTCGCTGCGGATCAGCTCGGCGATTTTGGCTTGGGTCTCGGGCGAGATTCCCTTGGCATGCACTTCCGTGACTTCGCGGACTTTCAGCAAGTCATCGACGCGTCCCAGTTCGCGGAGACGGCCGCGATGCAAGATGGCAATGCGGTCGCAAACGTCCTGGACGTCGGCCAACTGGTGCGAGCACATCAGGATCGTCTTGCCCTCGTCCCGCAACCGCAGGATCAAATCCTTCATCTCGCGGCTGCCGATCGGATCGAGGCCGGAAGTCGGTTCGTCGAGGATCAACAGATCGGGCTCGTTGATCAATGCTTGGGCTAGTCCGATCCGCCGCGTCATCCCTTTGGAGTACTCGCGGAGCTGCTGCCGCCGGGCCCCTTTGAGGCCGACCATCTGAATCAATTGCTCGGACCGCTGCTTGCGGAGGTCGGCCGGCATGTCGAACAGACGCCCGTAGAAGTCGAGCGTTTCCTCGGCGTTGAGGAATTTGTATAGGTACGATTCCTCGGGCAGGTAGCCGATGCGTTCATTCTTGCTGACGTCGCGCGCGTCCTTGCCGAAAACAAACGCTCGTCCCGAAGTCGGAAACAGCAAGCCTTGGATCAACTTGATCGTCGTCGACTTGCCCGAACCGTTAGGGCCGAGCAAACCGAAAATCTCGCCGCGGCGAACCTCGATATCCAAGGATTCGAGGGCTTGCACCTTTTGCCGACCCCAGAAATCGCGGTAGATTTTGCCGAGATTGCGCGTCTCGATGATGATATCGGAGTCC
>JBQCJB010000717.1:0-5327 GCA_051953155.1 Aureliella sp.
TCTTGCACTTCGTCGGCGCTCGGCGGCAAACCGAGCAAATCGAATTTGGCCCGGCGAAGCAATACAGCCGGTGCGGCGTCGGGCGATGGCGACAGTCCCAGCTTTCCCTGTTCCGCACGAATGAACCAGTCGGTTCGCGTCTGCGGCCAAGCCTCGTCGCGTAGCGGCGGCAAAGCGATCGCACGCAGCGGCTGGAACGCCCAGTGCTTCTTGCCTTCGGCGAGTTCGATTTTCTTGGGCGCCGGGCGGGCGGCAGCGTCCGCATCGGGATAAGGCACGCCGCGAAGAACCCACGACTCGAGGATCGCAATTTCGCGAGGACTCAGCTTGCCATCGGGCGGCATCTCGATGTCCGGGTCGCTGTAATGTATAGCCCGAATCAGCAAGCTATCCGCCGGACGTCCGGCGACCACAGCCGGACCGTTGTCGCCACCTGCCAGCACTCTGTCACGCGAGTCGAGCCATAAACCGCCATTGGGCTCATCCGAATCCCGCGAGTGGCACTTCAAACACTTCTCGATCAGCAGTGGGCGAACCTTCTGCTCGAAGAACGTCAGATCCTCGGCCGAGGGTGCCTGGCCAATCACAGCTTGGACCAGCAGCGGCCAAATGACTAGGGAGAGACAGGCAATGGGTCGCATCGATCAGACTCACACGTGCGTCGTGGACGGGGCGGGGGCAGACTGGGCAGCCGACTGGTGCGAACTGGGAGGGAAGTTGGCGGGAGACCTGGACTGCAGAACTCGTCGAGCTCTTCAGCTGCGAAACTGCGATGATCATTCTATCACAGATAGGTCCGGCGCATGAAAACGGGGTATCATGGATGGGTGCATCCGTGTTACAGGCGGTGCGCGATGCGCTCTGGCCGCTTGCCTTTCCTCCCACCCCTGCGCAATTGTCGTTGGACAATCGTCGAATGAAGCCCGGTTACGTCACGCTGGCTGTCGCCGTCACGTTCTGCATCGCCCTAGCGCCCCGAAGCGCCGCGCGGGCGGCTGGCTCTGAGACTGAGAGCGGCGAAGCACTCTTTGCGCGTCGCATTGCGCCGTTATTGGAGGAAAAATGCCTGGCTTGTCACGGACGCGACGCTGAAGACATCAAGGGTGGTCTCGACCTGCGTTCGTTGGCGACCACCGTCCAGGGAGGCGACAGCGCGCAACCGGCGATCGTCGCCGGCATGCCTGAGGCCAGTCCGCTCTACCTGGCGGCTACGCGCGCGGCGGAAGATTTCTCTCCGATGCCCCCCAAGGAGGCGGACCGACTCAGCGACCAGCAACTTGACGGGCTCCGCGAGTGGATCGCTCAAGGTGCCCCTTGGCCCGACGCAGCCCGGATGGCCGAGCTCAAAAAGCTGAGCGCGGACAAGTGGGCGGCCGAAGATGGCGTCGAGATCAAAACCTCTGGCGGGCTCTCACCAGCCTGGTCGAGCCGCAGGTATTCGCCACAAGCGCTTTGGGCTTACCAGCCCCTCAAGAAACCGCCGGTCGAGCAATCGGGGGCGGCGGCCATCGACGAACTGTTGGCCGGCCGCATGCCTGAAGGGATAACGCCCGCGCCTGCAGCAGACGCCCGCACCTTTTTGCGACGGGCAACGTTTGATCTCATCGGCTTGCCGCCGACTCCCGAGGAGCTGGTGGCATTTGAAATCGACTGGGATAAGGATGCCGATCGGGCGACCGAGCGGCTCGTCGAACGGTTGCTCGACAGCCCGCATTACGGTGAACGCATGGCTCAGCACTGGCTGGACGTGGTGCGCTACGCCGACTCGTCGGGCTTTGCCAACGATTATGTGCGAGGTAACGCGTGGCGATATCGCGATTACGTCGTCCGCTCGTTCAACAGCGACAAACCGTACGACCAGTTCGTGCGCGAACAAATCGCCGGTGACCAGCTCGATCCGAGCGATCCTGAGATGGTGATTGCCACCGGTTTCTTGCGAATGGGGCCTTGGGAACTGACGGGCATGGAAGTCGCCAAGGTCGCCCGCCAGCGGTTCCTCGACGACGTGACCAATAGCGTGGGCGAGACATTCCTCGCGCACTCGCTGCAGTGCGCTCGTTGCCACGACCACAAATTCGATCCGGTGCCGACGCGCGACTATTACTCGATTCAATCGGTCTTCGCCACGACGCAACTGGTCGAACGGCGGGCAGAGTTTTTACCCGCGGAGAACACGTCGGGCTTTGAAGAAAAATCCACCCTCGAAGCGATGCGGGCTGGCTATATCCAAACGCTCGAAGAATTGGATGAAGTGCTTCTGGCCAACGCGCAGCAGTGGTTTGTCGACCAGGGCAAAGACCTAGCCAAATGGGATGCCGCAGTGGCTCGAGCGCGCAGCGCCGATCGGAACACCGGCGACTCGCGGGGCAGCCCGCGCCGCGATTTCGTTGGCGTTTTTGCGGCGGTGCGAAACTCGCTGCTCAAACAGGGACTGAGCGAAGACGAGTTTCCGCCGAAGCTGGTCGGGTTTACGCCGCAGCAGTACGGCAATGAACGAGTGGCCCGCAAAGGGCTCGAGCGCTTGCGCTGGGAAATGGATCGATACGAGCCTTACGCGCTGGCGGTGTGCGACGGCCGCACGCCCGACGTCAAATCAGTCAACGCGCCCACGCGGATGTCGGCTAGCCGTCTGAAGGAGGGCGAGCTCGAAGAGACCTGCATCCTCGCTGGCGGCGATCCCTTTTCCCCCACCGAACGCGTCCGGCCGGGCGGGCTGAGCGTCCTGACAGAGGCGCCCGGAAGTGCGCTGGCCGAGATCGCGTTTGCCGACGGCATCGAAGGCCGCCGTGCGCCGCTGGCTGAATGGATCGCCAGTCGCGAAAATCCATTGACCGCCCGCGTGATCGTCAACCGCGTCTGGCTGTGGCACTTCGGCCAACCGATCGCGGGCAACCCCAACAATTTTGGCAGCACCGGCAAACCGCCCACGCATCCCGAACTGCTCGACTGGTTAGCCGCGACGTTCATTGACGAGGGCTGGTCGTTCAAAGCCCTGCATCGGTTGATCATGAACAGCCAAGCCTACCGGCGCAGCGCCGAACACCCACAGCGGACGCTGCTGGCAGAGAAGGATCCCGGCGGTGTCAGTTATGCAGTGTTCCAACCGCGGCGGCTATCGGCCGAAGAGCTTCGCGATGCAATGCTGGCCGCCACGGGGGAACTGAATCGAACTCTCGGCGGCATTCCGAATCGCCCTGAGATCAATCTCGAAGCGGCTCTCCAACCGCGGCAAGTTATGGGAACGTTTGCATCCGCCTGGACGCCCAATCCGCTGCCTGCGCAGCGTCACCGCCGTTCACTCTACGCTTTGAAACTGCGCGGCTTGAGCGATCCGGCAATGGAAGTCTTCAACGCGCCGTCGCCAGATTTTTCCTGCGAACGGCGGGAAACGTCAAACGTCACGCCGCAAGTCTTCAGTCTCTTCAACAGTCAGGCGAGTTACGCTCGAGCTCTGGCCCTGGCCGCGCGAGCCAGCCGCGAAGCGCCGCAGGACGAGGCCGCAGTCAAACGCTGCTTTGAACTCTGCTTGGGCCGGCAGCCAAGCGATCGAGAGCTGGCGGCTTGCCTCCAGCACTGGCGCGACATGGAGAGCGTCGAGGCGGAGCGGAAGATTGCGCCGATCACGCCGCCGCTAGAAGTCCTGCGCGAGGCGGTCGAAGAGAACACGGGCGAGAAATTCTCCTTCCGGGAAACGCTCTCCGATTACGCTCGTTTCGTTCCCGACTTGCAACCCGAAGACGTGCCGCCGCGAGTGCGCGGGCTGGCCAACGTGTGCCTGGTGCTCTTCAACGCCAACGAATTTGTCTATGTCTACTGAACGACGTGTCACCACGGAACACCAGCGCTCGACCGAGTCAACGCGGCGCGAGTTTGCGTCCAGTCTTGGGGCCTGTCTGGGCAGCGCCGCCCTGGCGGCGTTACTTTCGCAAGACAGCCTGGCTGAGGACCAGCGCCACGAGACAAAGGAGCCCGGTCCGCTGGCGGTGAAGCCGGGGCACTTGCCGGCCAAGGCCAAGAACTGCATCTTCTTGACGATGGAGGGAGGGCCGTCGCACATTGACACCTTCGACCCCAAGCCCGCCCTGGCCAAATTGCATCTCAAAGAGTTCACGCGCACCGGCGAGCAGAAGTCGGCCATGGAAAGCGGCAAGCGCTACTACGTGAAGAGCCCTTTCCAGTTCATCAAAGCCGGAGAAAGCGGCGCCGACATGGCGGCCAACTGGAGCCATCTGGCACAAGTTGCCGACGAACTTTGCTTTTTTCGCGGATGCCAGGTCGACAGCGTCAATCATCCTACGGCGATGTACCAAATGAACTGCGGCAATCGCTTCGGCGGCGACCCAGCTGTCGGCGCGTGGGTGACCTATGGGCTCGGTTCGATCAACCAGGATCTGCCCGGTTTCATCGTCCTGCCCGAAGTGAGTTACCCGCAGGGAGGCGCATCGAACTGGAGCAACGGCTATTTGCCTGCGACGTATCAGGGGACGGCGCTCCGCGCCAAGGGCTCGCCGATTCTCGATTTGAATCCGCCGCCGGGGATCAGTCCCGCACATCAGCGAAAGAATTTGGACTTGCTGGCCGAACTAAACCGCGGCCACGCGGCGGAGCACGCCTGGCATGCCGAACTGGCCGCGCGCATGGAAAATTACGAGCTGGCTTTTCGCATGCAGATGCAAGTGCCCGACGTGCTCGACTTGTCCCAAGAGGATGCGAGAACGCAGGCGGCCTACGGCATCGGCCAGGCGTCGACCGACTCGTTCGGCCGCAAGTGCTTGCTCGCACGCAAGCTGGTTGAAAAAGGTGTCCGCTTTGTCCAGCTGTACAACGGCTCGTGGGACAGTCACGACTACATCGAGCGGGCTCATGGCAATCTGGTCCGAGGCGTCGACCAACCGATCGCAGCACTGATCGCTGATTTGAAACAGCGCGGATTGCTCGACAGCACGCTGGTTGTCTGGTGCGGCGAATTCGGACGCACGCCGGACAATGGCGTTCGCGGCGGGACCGCTTACGGCCGCGACCATAATCCGAAGGCGATGACCATCTGGCTGGCCGGCGGGGGCGTCAACAGTGGTCACACGATCGGCGCGACCGACGAGCTGGGTATGCAGGCCGTCGAACGGGTCGCCCACATTCGCGACTTCCACGTGACGCTGCTCCGCCTGCTCGGGCTGGACGACAACCGACTCACCTACTACCACGCAGGCCGCTTCAAGCAGTTGAGCCAGTTCGGCGGCCAAGTGATCAAGGACATCATCGCCTGACCACCTGACACTTGACCATCTGACCGTGGCGCGACCGCACGGTTCAGTGGTTGTCCGATCTCT
>JBQCJB010000718.1:0-5005 GCA_051953155.1 Aureliella sp.
CTTCGTTCTTGCTCGGTCAGTTGCAGTTCGATCTAGGCGATTACGACAGCGTCGAGGGGTGGCTGAAGAAACGCACATTGCCGAATCCACAAGCCGGCCGCTGGCACGCTGCCGCCCGCTACACCTTGGCCCGCGCTTACCAGGAACAAGGCAAGCTGGCTGAGGCGATCGAGCAGTTGAATGAAGACGGCAGCCCCATGGAAGCCGGCAACCGCCTCCGCGTGCGGTACTTGAGCCGCTGATGGATCACGGTGCCGCGGCCTAGAATTGCCCGGCAGCGTCTGTTACTTGCCAGCCAATCAGCGAAAGGGACTCTGTTCCAGTTCGCGCATCGCTCGGTAACGCGCGACGATGTCGGCCGATGCGACCTGCGGCAGGTTCTCGGCCAGCACGACCGACTCGAGCGTGTGGATCAATCGCTGGAAGCGTACCTGCCGCATTTCCGCCTCGAAGATCGCTCGCCGGCTGGCATCGCGCTGGTCGCGGCTGCGGACGTACTCTTGATAACTAGGCAACGCCTCAACCTGTTCGACCCACGTGCGGCCGGCCTGGCCGGCCAGCATCTCGGACTCGTTCCATGTTG
The DNA here is from genome assembly GCA_051953155.1 of Aureliella sp. GTDB lineage: Bacteria > Planctomycetota > Planctomycetia > Pirellulales > Pirellulaceae > Aureliella. The sequence goes on from JBQCJB010000718.1 coordinate 584, forward strand.
TGGGATCAGCCAGTTCGGGCCACTTCTCGAGGATCGCCTCTCGGGCATCGCGGCGGCGACCGAACGACCCTCGGCCGCGCCGTCCCGGACCACCGCTGCGGCGGGCCGCGCGGTAGTCGCGTCTCGCCTGATCGTAGTCGCGAAACGTTTGACCGACGTCTTCGCCGAGCGACAGTTTCAGCCGGTCGGCCAAGCCCGTGATCATCTGGCGAGCAGTCGGCGATGCGCGATCGGCCAGTTCCCGCAGCGTGCCGCTCATCGACTGCAGCCCCGCGTCGTTTGCCGGAGTCCGTTCGGAATCTTCGTCTCCATCGCGGCGGCCTGCGTCAGCGTGATCGATTTCGTAGTCCGGAATGCGACTGAACCAGCGCAGCAGCGCATCGCTGCCGCAGAGCGGGATATCGATCGTTTCACTGGCGACGACCGCATAGGCGTGCGCCTCGGCCAGCGACACGACTCCATCGCCGTCGCAGTCGGCCCCGACGGCTGGTTTGCCGGAACGCGAATGCCCGACCAGCGCGCCCCAAAAGTAGCTGCTGTACTCTTCGTCGTTTTCGACGTCCGGCCGGCAACCGGCGGCCGGCAAGTCGTGACGCTGGGCATAGAAACCCGTGCGCACGTTGGCCGAGAGACCTTCTTCGCAATCGCCATTGGCAAACAGCGTATGAGCGAATCCGCCGCAGTAGCACTGGGCCATGACCAGGACCACCGGCACCGACTCTGGCAATGTATCGAGCCACCGCGAAAACTCGCTCATGCTCAGATCGCGATTGCCCCAACAGGTGATCGACGTGTCGTAGGGCTGGTCGCCGCGGGCCGCTCCGCCGTGCGCGGTCACGTATACGATCAGGCGATCGCCGCTCTTGATTTCGTTCTTCAGCGTATTGAAGCCCTGGCGAAGGTCACGCAGTCGATTCGATCCGTCGATCTCGGGGATTTCGTGATTGCGGTACTCGATGCGTCCCCCTGTGGCGCCTGGCGGACCGAAGAGGTCCTTGAGCAGCGCTAGCGCAGGCGACGCGTCGTTCTCCGGCTGCTTTTTCAGAACCTGAACGTCCGCCTCCGGGTCGTAACCGTCGGCGAAATGAATTTGATGACGCACTCTCTGGCGATGCGTGTCGGCGATCACGCCTCGAAAGAACAACACGTTGGCTTCGAGCGAAGCCTGGTTGCCCTCGGGCGAGTAGCCTCCGCCGATCGTCCATACGAAGTCGGCTGCCTGCGAATCAGTGGCAACTGCCAGTGCAATTGCCAGAACGATCGACCAGCGAAGGTGCATGACAGCACTCCAGACTGAAAGTCAGCCCACTGTGTGCATCAAATTGTGTGCATCGAATTTCGAACTGCTCAACTGATCCAGCGAGGCTCCCAGCCCGAGCGATACGGCTTGCTCAGCCACTGATCAGCCGCCGGCAGGTTCGTGAACCGCATCGTTTCCGAACTCCAGGCTAGGGTCTGCTCTGGCAGGCGGATGGCCACCGTACCCAACAACACGGTCTCAGTCAGCGGTCCCGAGTAATCGAACGAGGAGGTCGTATGACCTTCGCCGCGACAGGCGTCGGCGAACTGGACGTAATGATCGACGCCCGGCAGCTCGGTCAGATCTTGCCCAGCGAATTTTTCCTCGGGAAAGAGCTTGGGGGCAGCGACGTGCGGAATCAGCAGCGAACCCTTTTCGCCGACCAGGACCGAGCCGGCGCCCGGCAGCTTGGCATCGGCCGGAACATCGCCGAGCTGGTCGCGAGGGGGTTGCGCGCCGACGGCATCGTACCACGTCACCTTGATCGACGGACCGGCGGTCATCTCCGTCGCGGGGAAACGGTAGCGGACCTGCGAACGATCCGTCCAAGTCTCAGCCAAGAGCGCCGGCGCGCTGGCGGTGACTTCCAGCGGAGCGGTCAACTTCAGCGACTTGAAGACTGGGTCAAGGATATGGCAGCCGAAGTCTCCCAGTTGCCCGGTGCCGTAGGCTTGCCAGCCGCGCCAGTTGAACGGGTGATACATGCCCTCTTTGTACGGCCGCTCGGCGGCCACTCCCTGCCACAGATCCCAGCGCACGTTCGGTGGCACCGGATCGCTGCCTTCCGGGCGATTGATCGCGCGCGGCCAATTGGGCGAACCTCCCTGCCACGAATGCACCTCGCGGACTTTGCCGATCAAACCTGCGTGAACCCAGGCGACTGCCGTGCGATAGAACTGATGCGACTGGATCTGGTTGCCCATTTGCGTGACGAGTTTGTATTTTTCGGCGGCCAGGCGCATCTGCCGAGCCTCGCGGACGGTATGCGTCAGCGGCTTTTGACAGAAGACGTGTTTGCCCAGATGCATGGCGGCCAAGGAGATCGGAGCATGCATGAAGTCGGGAGTCGAAACGGTGACTGCGTCGAAGTCTTTTGACTTGTCCAGCAGCTCGCGCCAGTCGGCGAACTTCCGCGCGTGCGAATACTTTTCAGCCGCCCAGCCCAGGTGCTTGGCGGAACTGTCGATGTCGCACAGAGCGACCACCTCGACAGCCGGACTGGCGGCGACTCCATTCAAGTCGCTGGTGCCTTTGCCGCCGGTACCGATCGCTGCCAGCTTGAGCCGCTCGTTGGCACCGAAGACTCTCGAGTAACTCGCGGCCGGCAGCGCCAAAGCTGTCCCGGCGACAGCGACCGAACGAACAAATCCACGACGCGTTTGGGCGACAGGCATGGCAAGGACTCCTAGATCGAGGCGGGGGTAACGAGGTCGTCTGATCGGCGCAGGCATCTTCCGTCAGCCGAGAGGGTGGAGCAGTCCTTATGATAGACGAAGCGTTTGAACGCCGACACTAGAGAAATCCCGTTGACTTCGTTCCTGGGCTCGTCCAAGCTGTTAAGCACTTGCCTCGAGAGCCGCAGGCTCTTTCGCATGCGCCGAGCAGTCGCCCGAACGCTCGCGCCGCCCCACCTCCCCAAAAAAACTTTGCGAGCCACCACCCATGCAGATCCGCGCGCTCACTTTCGCTTTGATGGCTGTCACGCTTTGCACGACGGCTGCTGCCGAAAACTGGCCACAGTGGCGCGGTCCCCGCGGCGACGGCATTTCAGCGGAGAAATCCATACCGACGACCTGGTCCAAGACCGAACACGTACGATGGCGCAGCGAGCTGCCCGGACAGGGCGGAGCGACGCCGGTAATTTGGGACGATCGCGCCTTCGTTACGTCGGCCCGTGGCAGCGACCTGGTCCTGATCTGCATTTCCACCCGCGACGGCAGCCAGCTCTGGGAGCGCAAGGTCAGCACCGGCAATCAAGACGCGCGAGCCGGCGAGGGCAATTCGGCGTCGCCATCCCCGTGCACCGATGGCCAGTACGTGTGGGCATTCTTCGGTACCGGTACGCTCGCCTGCTTCGACATCGAAGGCAAAGAGATTTGGAAGTTCGAAGTCGGCGATCGCTTCGGCCGAATCGACATCCAATTCGGTATGACGTCGACACCAACCCTCGACGGCGACGGCCTCTATCTGCAATTGATCCACGGACCGATGAAGCGCGACGATAACACGCGCATCGGCAAGGTGATCAGGCTGAACAAGCGAACCGGCAAAACGGTCTGGGAAGTCGACCGCATCACCAATGCCGACTACGAATGCAAACACTCTTACGCGTCGGCATTCGTTTATAACGACGGCCAACGCAAGTTCTTGGTCGCTCACGGAGCCGATTGCACGACCGGTCATGATTTGGAGAGCGGACAGGAACTCTGGCGTCTGGACGAACTGAACGGACCCAGCCGGTTCAGCGACAAACATGACTCGACGTACCGCTTCGTCGCTTCGCCGGCAATCGGTCAAGGTTGGATCATCATCCCGACGGCCAAAGAAGGCCCGACCATTGGACTGAAAGTCGATGACCAGTTGCGCGGCAGCAAAGTCGCCCAGTCGTCCAATGTCCGCTGGAAATTGCCGCAAACACCCGATGTATCCATTCCGCTGATTGCCAACGGACTGGTTTACAACCTGCACAAAGACGGCAAGCTCCAGTGCATCGAGCTGGAAACGGGCAAGGAAGTGTATATCGAGCGCACGCACTCGGTCCAACACCGCGCCAGCCCAGTGATGATTGGCGAGCATCTGTACTTATGCGCCAAGGACGGCCTGACGAGCGTCGTCAAAGCGGGCCGCACATTCGAGATCGTCGCCAAGAACAAGCTCGACGAACCGATTACCGCCTCACCCGCGGTCGCTGGCGGCACCCTCTACCTGCGAACCTACAACGCCCTCTACGCTATCGAGTGAGACTTTCCTTTACTTGCGCCGATTCTTTTGTCGCGCGCGATTGAGGCGAGGCAACGATGGGTGGCAGGTTCGCCCCTCACCCCCCGGCCCCCTCTCCCCGAAACGGGGCGAGGGGGAGACTGGCTCTATAGCGGAAGGCTCGTCGCCGCGCGCGAAAGTCG
>JBQCJB010000719.1:0-4242 GCA_051953155.1 Aureliella sp.
GGCCACGGCGCCGACCGGCGCGACGCGCACGCCGCCCGGTTCGGTGATCTCGGTGGGATCGCGCTCTTCGATCGGAATTTGTTTGCCGCTGGTCAGGCTCAGATCAAACGTGCTGCTGGGAGCGGCGACATAGAACGGCACGCCATGGTGGCGGGCAAGTACCGCCAGGCTGTAGGTACCGATTTTGTTGGCCACATCGCCGTTGGAAGTAATGCGGTCGGCGCCGACGATGACTGCGTGCACGGGGCGCGAGGCCATCACGTAGCCAGCCATAGAATCGCAGATGATCGTGGCTGGGATCTCGCGCTGCATCAATTCCCAGGCAGTCAGCCGCGCGCCCTGCCATAGCGGCCGAGTCTCGTCGACGAAGACGGCGATCTTTTTGCCTTGGTCCTGGCAACTGAACATGACGCTCAGCGCGGTGCCCAAGGCGGCGGTCGCCAGGCCTCCGGCGTTGCAATGGGTCATCAGCGTGGCATCGTCCGGGATCAACTGCGCGCCGAAGTGGCCGATGGCCTTGCACATTTGCGCGTCCTCATCCTGGATGGCCCGCGCCTCCAACAGCAAGCGCATCCGCAGCTCGCTGCCGCTTTGCGTCGGCGGCGTGCACTTGATCAAGCGCTGCAACCGCTCCAGCGCCCAAAACAGATTCACCGCGGTCGGCCGACTGGTCGCCAGACGATCGATGGCGGCCAAGGCAGCCTTGGTCGTCTGGGCCAGGCTTTCGTCGCTCGCGCTGGCCGCTCCCAGCACGACACCGTACGCTGCGGCGATGCCGATCGCCGGCGCGCCGCGGACGCGCAGCGACTTGATCGCTTCCCACAACTGCTCGACGTCGCGGCAATCGATATAGGCCAGCGCGCTGGGCAACCGGGTTTGATCGATCAATCGCAAATGGCCGTCGGTCTGACCGATCCACTCGACAGCGTTGACGCTCGACAAGGCGCTAGACAGGGCGTGAGACATTCCGACCGTGGCTCCAACGAACGATGGCTCGCAAAGCCGCCAGTCTAGCACGATCTGTTTTCGCGGCCAAAGGGCCTGGAGCACTATGCACGTTCGCACAAGCAATTCGCGTTTAAAGCACATGGGGAGCACGGCGATTCTTAACGCGTCGTCGTCGCATCGCTCGAGCCCAAAGTGACGCGGACCGATTGCTGCTTGCCATCGCGGAGAATGGTCAAAGTGACCGCCGAACCCGGTTCGCGGCTCTCGATGATCGCCAGCAGTTCGTCGGCGGTGCGGACCGGTTTGCCATCGGCCGCAGTGATCAGATCGGCCGTCTGCGGATCGACGACGGATTGTTCGTAGCGGAACGGTCCCTGCCGGAAGTTTTTTGTCTTGAGGGCGAATCCGCGCAGGCCTGCTTTCTCGGCCGGGCCACCGGCGGCGACGCTGACGATCAATAGGCCGCCATCATTTTCATACACGCGGGTGATGCCGATCGTCGGCCGCACGACGTGCCCATCGCGAACCAACTGCGGCACGATCCGCCGAATCGTGCTGACAGGGATCGCAAACCCGACCCCTGCACTATCTCCGTTGGTGCTCATGATTGCCGTATTCATCCCGATCAATTCGCCGCGGGTGTTCAGCAGCGGCCCGCCGGAGTTGCCTTGGTTGAGCGAGATATCCAACTGGATCAGCGAGCGCATCGTGCGGTGGCCGCCGGCTGGAATCTGGCGATTGAGACTGGAAATGATCCCCGTCGACATCGTCCGCTCCAGCCCGAACGGGTTGCCGATGGCATAGATCCGCTGGCCCACGCGCAAGTTCGACGAATCGCCCCAGGCAAGCGGCTGCAGATCCTTCGCCGGCGCGTCGATCTTCAAGACCGCAATGTCGGTTTCCGCATCCTGGCCGATCAGCACGGCTGGATAAGAGGTTCCGTTGTGCAGGCTGACGGTTACCTCGCGAGCCCCTTCGATCACATGATGATTGGTCAGGATGTGCCCCTGATCGTCGATGACCGAACCGCTTCCGGCGCCTTCGCGCGTGGTCACGGTTAAAAAGGTATCCATCCGCGTCTTGGTCGCGATATGCACGACGCTACGGTTGGCCACATCGTACACGCGGACGCTGATCTGTTCCTCGGGCGTCAAGGGCAGCTCGCCCGCCTCGGGCAGCGGCGACGCCAGGCGGCGCGAGGATGTGCCGGCCGCGTCGCTCTCTGGTCCAGCCGCGATCTGCGCACTGAGCGGTTGACCGTTTCCGAACTGAGCCCATGACGGCCGCGACCAATCCCAACTGCTGGCCGCCACTCCCAGGGCAATACCGATGCCTAAGCCAAGCCACAAAGCCTTATTGAAACTTCGAAACAGCGGACCCATCGTCCCTACCTCTCGCGATCAAGTAAACGTTCAGCGGTGGCCGCGCGCCGACGACAGCCCGTTCCGACGTTGTCGGCCCCAACCTTTGTCGCAGCCAGCGTCCGCTATGATCGGCACAGCTTCCGAATCCGGCAAGCTCATTATCGGCGGTCGAGTTGGCTCGACCCGACCGCCAGGCTGAGAAGATAGTCCAGTTGCGGGCAATTTCTGCGTCAGGTCAAGCTGCGCGGCTCGATAACAAACGCTGACAATGATAGCTAAATGGCTTGATGGTCCGTCTCGCTCGACTGCTGAGTTTTGGTAGTGAAGCCGCGCTCCGAAGCAGTCAGCCGTGGTACGCCCTGAGCGAAGCCGGCCATCAATCCATTCCCACCTCAACATTCGATCTTTCACATCGCCAACAGATACGATCACCAACGGTCCGCCCACGCTTTCGAGCTCCCAATCGCTGGCGTCCGGACTAGGAGGAAACACGGATGAAGACTCGCATGCACCGTTTTTGGCTTTCCATAACTCTGGCCGCCAGTTCCCTTTCGTCGCCGCTGAGCCCGCGAGCCTGGTCGCACGATCTACCGACGCGTTGGACGCCGGAGACACTCTCCCAAGCCCGTTCGGATGCCGACTGGAATTACCTCCTGGACGATTGCCTCGGCAGCGGTTGCTTGGAGAGCGGACCAGCCGTCGGCGCCACCGCCTTGGTGGCCTCCAGCAGCCAAGGGCAGCATTTGCCCAGCCACCGTGCCATCGCTCCAAACAAGGTCGACTTTGACGAAGTTCTCTCGCGCGACTCGCTGTCAAGGTTCAGCAGCGAAATGGCCGGTTGGGTCAACCACTGGGAGCGGCTGCAGGCACAAGCTGGGCAAGCTGCGCGGGCCGATCTGACCGTCCATCGACTCGGCCGGCCAACGCTGCTCGCCTCGCGACCGGAAGCGGGCTACCCACCGGCGCCGGCGGTCCCCCAAACGGACACCTGCGGTTTCGAAGCCGAGTACCAGGCGATGCAAGCGGCCGCCGAACTGCTGGAAAAGGAAATGGCCCCGGCCACCGCCGCCGTCAGCAGCGCCGCCAGCAGCGCCGTCAGCAACAACGCCGCCAGCGGCGAGCCGACGCTCGACCGAGCGGATCTGGAAAGTGCCCTGGCCGCCGCAGCCGCCATCGAAGCGGCCCAGATCGACGCCATGCCCGCCACGCCCTCCATGCCCGCCTCGCCTGAAGCCCCCGCGCAGTGCGGTGGCGAACAACCGGAGATCGTCAGTCTCCAGCGTTACTGGCCTACGCTCTCGCGAGCCGAGATCGACGAATACATGTCCTATGACGTCGATCCTCGCGACGCTCACTGGATGGGCGGTCTGGGCAAATCGTGGAAACTGAGCGCTGCCTTGCGGGGCGCCAGCAATTCCGCGCGGGCGGCCGAAGACTCGCAGCTCCGCCAGCGGCTGGCCGATGCCATCGATTGGCTGGACAACGCCAGCTGCATCGTGGCTGCGGAATTGTGCGGCCTGGAACGAGCAGAGCACGTGGGCAGCCAGTTCGCCCAGTTGGCCGCCAGCGCGGCAGATCAATCGATGGGCAGCTATGTCGCCATCGGACACGTCTTGGAATTGCCGCCAGCGGTCGTCAACCCGAGTCTGGACGTCTTGGTCGTCTACACCGACAGCGACGGAAACGAGACGACGGTCCCGAGTTCCCTGGCACGCGCTTGGAACCGCCCGGAGCGCGACGAGACGCTCGACGTCTTCGAAGCCCCTGAGATCGTCAGTGCCGAAGACTCGGACGATCCCTTTGCTGTCGCAGCGGGCGAACTTCCCTCCAGCGACTTGGCTAGCAATGCAGACGAAGTTACCGACTCCGACCGCACACGCGCAAGCCTATCGACTTCGGTCGACGCGACCCCGCCAGTCGACCTGGGCCA
>JBQCJB010000720.1:0-2776 GCA_051953155.1 Aureliella sp.
CGCCCTGGGGGCCGCCCCCGCCGGGGGGGGCGGGCTGGGGGGCGGGCACGGGGGGTTGGCACACGGGGGCCAAACCCCGGTTTCCCCCTGGGTGTTGGGACCCCAATGAAAAAAACACGCCGGGGACGCCACTCACCTATCGGCATTCTCGACGCAGGCCCTCCAGTTTATTACCCGAGCTTGCCTCAACCGCCGGACCCGCTCGCTGGTCCGAAATCGAGTTTTGCCAGCGGTGCGTCAGTCGGGCAGATGGGGATCGGCAGTTGCGGCCGGGCATCAAGTGCTTTGTTGGGCATTTGAGTGGTGGGCGATGTTGCAGCCCCTCGTGCGTCTGCTAAATTGACGGCTTGGTGGAAAATGGTCGACTGGCAAAACGCCGCCCGGCGCAGGTGCACGTCGATCCAAATTGGCCGAACGCGACAAACCAGCGCGATCGAACCGAATTCCCGCGAATCCACCAGCTTGTGTCATCGCAGTCTTCTCCGGTGTGTTGCTCATGGTGTCTTTCCTGCTGTTGCTCTGTGGCCTCGCAGCCTGGCTGGGCGTGCGCTCTGTGCGTCGCGGCTGGGCAAGCCGTTGGGCCGATTGCTGGCAAGCAGCCGCCGCCTCTGCAGTGACTGCCGCGGCCAACGCGGAAGTCCCGCTGGAGAAGTGTCGCGCGAAGTTCGGAGCGCCGCTGCGCGCTGAACGACTTGGTACGAGTTGGTCATTGACGAAGCTTTTCACGAGTGTTCCCAAACAAATCAACTGGCCCTGTGTTGTGAGGCTGCGCATCATGCAGCCCTCGGCCAGTGCCAGCCTCGACTAGCCAGTCAAGGATGCCGGCCCAGCGGATGCCCCGCTGCCCCAGGGCCTGGCGATCGGATAAACGAGACATAGGTTCGGTTGCCTACAGGTAGCACGAAAGGTGTCTATCGTGGCAATAGCCCATGGAATCTATGCACTCAAGGCGATGCCGCTGCTGGCGGACATGGCAAATCTCTCTCTCCGGCTGGACGGATGGCTGCTGGCGCAGCAACCGGCCGGCAGCAGTTTTTCGGTGCTGACGCTGATCGTCGGAATCGTGTGCCTGCTCGTGGGGGGTGGTCTGATCAAGGCGCTCGATGCGGCCCGCGGCCGCGATGCCAAGACGCGAGCCCAGACGCTGCTGGAAAAGGCCCAGGCCGACGCCTCCAACGTGGTCCGCGCGGCGGAACTGGAAGCCAAGGAACAGGCGCTCCAGCAGAAGCAGCAGCACGAGTCGGAGCTGGCCAAGGCGCGCGAACAGATCCGCACCCGCGAACTGAGCCTCGATCGCCGCGAAGAAACGTTGCTCCAGTCGGCCGACGACGTCAAGAAGCAAGAAAAGATGGTCGAGGCCAATCAGCGCCGCGCCGCCGAACGGCTGCAGGAAGCCACTCGCCGCAGCGAAGAGCTGCAAAAGACCTTGCAGGAACAGGCAAGCGTCCTCCAGCGTCTGAGCGGACTGAGCAAAGAAGAAGCCACCGGCCGCTTGCTGAGCATGCTCGAGCAGGAACTCGAGCAAGAGATCGGCAACAAGATCCTCAAACACCAACGGCGGCTGACCGAACTGGCCGATCAGAAGGCGCAGGAGATTTTGCTGACGGCCATGCAGCGCTACGCCGCGGCCCATACCGCCGACAGCACGACCAGCACGGTCGACATCCCCAACGACGACATGAAGGGGCGCATCATCGGCCGCGAAGGTCGCAACATCCGCGCCTTTGAAAAAGCGACCGGCATCGACGTGATCATCGACGACACGCCGGGTGTGGTCATCGTCAGCGGCTTCGATCCGGTCCGCCGTGAAGTGGCTCGGCAAGCGCTCGGCAAGCTGATCGCCGACGGTCGCATCCACCCCTCGCGGATCGAAGAGATCGTTGCCCAAACGGAAAAAGAAATCGAACAGTTCATTCGCCGCAAGGGTGAGGAAGCGGCCGAAGAGGTCAACGTCCGCGGACTGCACGAACGCATTATCTATATGCTCGGTCGCTTGCACTTCCGCACCAGCTACAGCCAGAACGTCCTGCGGCACTCGGTCGAAGTCGCGTTCCTGTCGGGTATGCTGGCTGAGATGATCGGACTGAAACCCGACCTGGCTCGCCGCTGTGGATTGTTGCACGACATCGGCAAAGCCGCCGACCACGAACTGGAAGGTGGCCACCCGAAAATCGGCGCCGACCTGCTCAAACGCCACGGCGAGAACGAGACCGTCGTCCACGCCGCGCTGGGGCATCACGACCAACTGACGACCGACTATCCGTATACGCTGCTAGTTGCGACCGCCGATGCGTGCAGCGCATCGCGGCCGGGAGCCCGCCGCGAATCGCTCGAACGCTACATCAAACGCATGGAGGAGCTCGAGTCGATCGCCCGCGGATTCGAAGGAGTCGAGCAAGCCTTTGCCATTCAGGCGGGCCGCGAACTGCGCGTCATTGCCAGCGCCAAAGAGACCGACGATGCCAAGGCTGCCAAGGTGTGCCGCGACATCGCCAAAGCGTTTGAACAGCAGCTGACCTATCCGGGCGAAATCAAGGTCACCGTCGTCCGCGAGTCGCGATTTGTCGAGGTCGCCCGGTGAGTTCTCAACCCCTCCCCACCGAATTGCCCGATGCGATCCCGCGCAAAGCTGATTCTTTGCGCGTGGTCCTGATTGGCGATATCGTCGGTAAACCGGGGATGCGGGTGACGTGCAAAGCGGTTGCCTGGCTGCGTGAACAGTTGCGCGTCGATGCCATCGTCGCCAACGCCGAGAACGCGGCCGACGGGGTCGGCG
>JBQCJB010000721.1:0-4802 GCA_051953155.1 Aureliella sp.
GCGCGTTGGGGACGGTCAGCGAGACGCGGATGGTATCGCCGATGCCGCGCCCGAGCAATTGTTCAAAGGCGATTCGCGTCTTGATGATGCCATCCGGCGGCAAGCCCGCCTCGGTGACGCCCAGATGCAGCGGCACGTCGGGACGCACTTCGGCAAAGCGTTGGTTGATCTCGACGACCTTCGTCGGATCGCTGTCCTTGAGCGACACGATGTAACGCTCGAAACCTAGCTCGTCGAGCAGTCGGCAATGCTCGGTGGCGCTTTCGATCATGGGAGTGATCGTGTCGTCAGCCGCCGCCTTGCTCTTCTGAGCCGGGTCGACGCTGCCGCAGTTGACGCCGATGCGGATCGCGCAGTCGTTGTCGCGAGCGACGCCCACCAGGTAGGCAACTTTCTCCTGCCAAGGGCGATGCTTCTCGTGATGATAAAGGTGACCTGGGTTGTAGCGAATCTTGTCGACGTGCGGAGCGACCTTTTCGGCCAGGCGGTAGTTCTCTTGTAAATCGACCGAAAGGTTGGCGGTCGTCTGCCGGCGGATTTCGGCCAGGGCGCGCGCGTCCTGGTCGCTGTCGACGGCGATCCGCACGACGTCGGCCCCGGCCGCTGCCAGTGCGTTAACCTGGGCGACCGTCGCGTCGATGTCGCGGGTATGCGTCGCCGTCATGCTCTGCACGGCGATCGGGTGCTGCGAGCCGATCGAAATCGAACCCACGCGGACCGACCGCGTAGCCTTGCGCTGGATCGTCATCGAGTATTGTTTCCTTGCCACGGTCGAGTTTTTAGGTGCTTGCCCTGTCCAGTATAACCGTTTCCGGTTTTTGGTTACCCGTCGGGAAACTGCCGGCAATACTCATAGAGGGCCATCGTCGTCGCCGTGACCACATTGTGGCTGGCCGGCTGGCCGTAGACTGGAATTTCGATCACCTCGTCCAGTTGCTCCAGGACTTCCGCGGTCAGCCCTTCGCGCTCGGCACCGATGACCAGCGCCGTCTCGCGGACGAATCGGTAGTCGTACAAACACTGCGAATGCGTCGTCTGCTCCAGGCCAACCAGCCGCAGGCCCGCCGAGCGGAGCTTGCCAAGCACCGGCAGCAGGCTGCGATGCGTTTCCAAAGTGACGTAATCGGCGGCGTCGCGAGCGATATCGCGATCGACTTTGCCGGCCCCGCAGTGGATGACCCGCGTCACTCCGCAGTTGCCTGCCAACCGCAGCATGCGGCTGAGGTTAACACTGCTCCGCAGCGGCGCGGCTACGATCACCAACGGTCGAGGCTGGTCGAGGGCATGCGGCGGCTTGTGGCGAATGTGTTCGAATTTAGGCATAAGGCAACGGTAGAATGACGTCCATCAGCCGCTCGGGGTTGACGCAGCCTTCCTCGAGCAGTTGCCCGCGCGGGTCGGCGCACTGCGGAGCGTGCCAGTGCTGGGTATGCCACTGCACGGCCGTCTCGAGCAGACCGAGCTTGAACTGCCGAGCATCGGCCAGCACCGCTTGCCATTGCTCGAGCGGAGGAACCTGGCCGGCTGCGGCGTCGGTGACCAGTTTGAGCGCATTAGCGTACACCAAGAAAGTCGCCTGATCCAGTTTCATCAGCCGCCTGATCTGCCCGCGAGCGTCGTGCAAGTACACGGCAGCTTGCCCGGCGTCGTGCCGCGCGCAGGCCAGATCGCAAGTGATGCGCAAGTAACGCACCAGCCACTGATAATAGGCCACGCGCATGAAGCTGCTCGATTCCGCGCGAGTCCACTGACGCAGCAGTTCGTGGCGGGCGGCCAGCGGATCCCCTTCGTAGAGCAACTGCCGCACGCGGGTCAGGCACAGCAAAATCTGCGGCGTTCCGAAAACGTTCGTGGGCAGAACGGCTTGCGCGCTCTCGATCGATTGCCGCCCTTGCTCGACGTGGTCGCGAATCAGGTCGGCCGAGTGCGCCGAGTTGACGTGCATCCAGTAGATCCACATCGCGTCGTTGCGTTGGTTGGCATCCTGCCGATACGTCTGGGTCTTGGCACACAGTTCCTTGAGCTTGCCCAAGTACCACAAGTGGCCCAGGCAGATCCAGCACACGAAGCCGGTTTCCCAAGTATCCGAAGCATACTGCGTCTGATACAGATGTTCTGCGCGGCGAGCGTAGCGGAGTGAAGCGTGAAAGCGGCCCTGTAAACTGTGCCACAGGAACATGCTCACGTGCGAAAGTGCTCGCGCATTTTGGCTGCCGCTTTGCCGAGCCAGTTTTCTGCCCAGCCGCATCCAACGAATCGCTCGCCAGCGATGTTTGGCCGATCCATGCGAGAGCACGATGGCCCAGCGCATGCTCGCAATCGCGCGGTCGAAGCTCGTGCCGCGCTGCAGCGTCAATCGGAACATGCGGGCGATCAGCTCGCCTCCCAGCCGTCCGTCCAGGAACGTCAGCGGCCCGCTGATGCGGTTGAGGCACTGTTGCATCTCGGTCAGCGGCGGGCCGCTATCGAGGGACGCCGGCATCGATGGAGTGGTGCGAGCCAGGAAGAACTTGCTGACCATCCCTTTGAGTCGCCGCCAGGCCGACCCGCGCTGGCCAGTCACTTCCAACTGCGAAAGGGCGGGTTGCAGGTTGGTCAGACCCGCCTCGAGCCGCCCGGCACGGATCCATTGTTCACCGGCCAGGCAGCGGACTTGAGCGGCTTCGTCGGCGTCGCTTTCCACCGCATCGCGAAAGAGCGATTCATAGGCTTCGGCGGCCGCGATGGCGTTACCCAGGCCCGCCAGGCAATCGGCTCGCAAACGCTGGGCGGCTCGATTTTCCGTTTCGGTCCGCTGGGCCAGCGGGTGGAACGCGCGCTCGAGCATCCACAACGCTTCCGCAAAGGACAGCCGCCGCGCGGCGGTTCGCGCTCCTTCCATATAGCACGCGGCGGCCTCGCGATATTGCCGCGCTTCGGAATAGTGATGAGCGATCCGCCGCCAGGGTGGCGGCACTTCGCTGGTCAGCATCCGCGCCAATCGGTAGTGCCGGCGCTGCAGTCGCTCTTCCATCATCGACTGCAGAACCACTTCCCGGAAACGCTCGTGCGAGATCTCCAGCTCCGAATCGAGCGTCGTGCCGTTCCAGCGAATCCAACCTTGGCCGCTCAAGTGGTTCAGCTCCGACAGCAGCGGACCGGGGAGAATTCGCGAGGCGGTCTGCAGTTGGTGAATGCCCAGCGGCTGCGGCGAGACGGCCAGGAACTGCAACACCTTTTCGGTCGTCGGTGGCAACATCGAAAAACGGTTGTGAAGCACCCCCGAACCTTGCTGCGCGCCGGACAGCCAGGTTTCGTCGGGCAGGCGGTGCCGCACCACGTAGTTCACGTAGCAGCGCAAAAGTTCCTGCAGCAGAAAGGGACTGCCCCCCGAGCGATCCAAAATATCGTCGGCAACATCGGGGTGCAGTTTGATATCGAGTCGCGCGCACCAGCACTCGAGCAACTGGCCGCATTCGCTGCGGCCAAGCGGCGGCACCTCATAAGTGTTCTCGCTCGACAGCAGGCTCGGATCGCTTTCGATCAGGCCTCGCAGCAGGGGCGATTCGACGGCCGCCCCTTGATCGACCAGGATGATCAGCCCTTTGAAAAAGCCATCGTCGGCCCGCAGCAGGTTCGAAAGAATGCGGCCGCTTTCGGCATCTGCCCATTGGGCGTCGTCGATGCTGATCACTAAATTGACGCGGCGACTAAGCCCCTTCAGCCATCCGAGCAACGAGTGCAGTCCTGATGAACGCCGCGCGGCCCCTTCCATCGAATCGGCCGCTCGCGACAGCGCAGGCCATGCTGCACCGCTGAGCCGCTCCATCTGCGGAAAGGCATAGACGATTTCCTCGCCGCCGCTGCGCGACAAATCCAACCAGAAGTCGATCGGCCGCTGGGAAAGACTGGTAACCAGTTCCTGAACGAGCAGGTTCAGAGCTCGCAGCGGCGTATGGTCTTGGCTATGACAACGGATGCTCAGCCGCAGCGTCGACGCTTGTTCCAGGACGTGTCGCGTCCAGCGCTGCAGCAGAGCCGACTTGCCCATGCCCGATTCGCCGCGAATCAGCCGCAGCACGCCTTGGCCACTGCGCGCCAGCCGGAAACCTTCGCTGAGAAACTCCAGGCCTTGCTCGCGTCCGACGAAGTCGGCATCGCTGACAGCCAGCGGAATCGGATGCCCGACGTCGCTGCCCAGGCGGCGGATGATTTCGGCCGCTGCAGGGCGCTGGTCGGCCTGCGGATGGAGCATCGCTAAGCACAGACTGGCCAGATCGCTCGGGCAATCGGCGAGCATCTGCTGAGCGCGTTCGATATCCAGCTGGTAATGACCGCTGGCGCCGAGGGGAGCTGCGGAGTCGACCGTCACCGGCGGAAAGTCTCGGGTGATCGTCTCGAACATCATCACGCCGAAACTGTACCAGTCGCTGGCGAAGGTCGGCAGACTGCCCCGGAGCGTCTCGGGGGAGAGATAGCTGAGCGTGCCAATCAGATGCTCGCCGTCGAGCGGCTGCGTCGTCACTTGTTCCTCGTTCATGCGACTGGCCAGCCCCAGGTCCAGCAGCACTGCCCTGCCTCGCCCGGTGATCATCAAGTTCGAACTTTTGATATCGCGGTGGATCACTTCATGATCGTGCAGGAAGGCCACGGCCAGCGCGGCCTGACTGAGGACGCGTCGCAGCTGGCTCCACCGCTCCTGCACGGGGCGATTTTTGAACCAGTTGCAGATCGACTGACCCTCGACCACTTCCATCGAGAAATAGCGCAGGTCGCCTTCGCTGAACGTGTCATAGAGTTTGACGACGTTCGGGTGGTTGAGC
>JBQCJB010000722.1:0-9346 GCA_051953155.1 Aureliella sp.
AGTACTGCATCCTCAGCAAGGAATTCCTCGACGACGGCCAGGGCAACGTCCGCGGCATCCGCGCCGTGAACGTCAAATGGAGCAAGGTCAACGGACGGCTGCAAATGGAGGAAGTGCCGGGCTCGGAGCACGTCGTCGAAGCCGACCTGGTCCTGCTGGCGATGGGCTTCCTGGGACCGGAGCAGTATGTGATCGAATCCGCGGGCGTCACCACCGACGCGCGCAGCAATTACCAGGCGGAATATGGCAAGTACGCGACCAGCGTGCCGGGACTGTTCGCAGCCGGCGATTGCCGCCGCGGCCAGTCACTAGTCGTGTGGGCCATCAGCGAAGGCCGCGGAGCCGCCCGAGCTATCGACATCTACCTGCAAGGCTCCAGCACCCTGCCGGCGCCGGGCGTCACCATGGGCACGGCCAACGCAGTTCCCGTCTAGTCGGACGCAGCTCCAGCCGCTGAGTCCAAAAAAACTCGCTCCGAGGCACGCAGTCCAACTGGCTGCGTGCCTCGTGGCATTTCTTTGTGGCGGAGCTGACCATTGCGGGTCGGCGGTCGGGTAAACTTCTGGATGAACACGCCGCCGCCGTGGCGGCTGAACGCGCTCCGAGCGCTCCCCGGCCCGAGGTTTTTGCCATGCACCTGCGACTTGCCGCCCTGCTCTGTTCGGGATGCCTGCTGTGTTTCCTTGCGTTACCCGCGGCCCCGGCGCCCGCTGACAATCCCGTCGAGGTCGAGAACCGAAACGAGGGGGCTCGCGACTGGCAACTGACGCGCGTACGCGTCGATGCCGGGCACTTTCGATCGCCGTGGATCGAGGGCTACTGCAACCGGCAGAGCGTCAAGGCCGGCGAGACGATCGACATCATGGTCTCGACCAAGCCGGCCCGGGCCTTCAAGCTCGAGATCTTTCGAATGGGCTACTACGACGGCCGCGGGGCAAGACTGATGAAAACGATCGACAAGATCGACTCGCAGACTCAGCCGACTCCCGAGATCGGCGAAAAGAATTTGCGGGAATGCCAGTGGCCGGCGACCGTGCAGTTGGCGATTCCGGATGACTGGATCAGCGGCGTCTATTTAGGACGCATGACGACGATCCCCGAAGGGGAAGAAGCCTACTGGCAGAGCTACGTCGTCTTCATTGTCACCGACGATCGGCCGGCAGACATTCTGTTCCAGTGCTCGGACAACACCTGGCAAGCCTACAATACCTGGCCCGACAACTATTCGGTGTACACGCATCCCAAAGGCAATCAGGGGCCGTGGGCCGACGTCAGCTTTGATCGACCCTACGGTCGCGAGGCGCAGTACACCGGCGTCGTCAACGATCCGCTGACTGTTGGCTCGGGCGAATTCCTACCGCTGGAATTTCCGCTGGCGTACTGGCTCGAGCAGCACGGCTACGACGTTACGTACTGTTCCAACAGCGACATGCTGACCCCGCAGCGAGGGCTGAAGTGCCGCGCGTTCATCAGCGTCGGCCACGACGAGTACTGGGACCTGCGCCAGTTCCGTAGCGCCGAGGCCTTGCGGGATGCCGGAGTGAGTTTGCTGTTTCTCAGTGGCAACAGCGTGTGCTGGGTGACGCCTTACCGCGCCAGCCACGATGGCCGCCCGAACCGGATCATGTTTCGCGGTGGTCCCTACGGGGGCGACAATGCAACCGCGCAGAACCGCGAACGCGAGCATGGTCCATTTCCGCACCGCGGGCCCGATGAGGGACTGCTGATGGGCGTACGCAACATCGAACCGGTCAACGGCGGCGGCGACTGGGTGATCACCAACGCCGATCACTGGATCTTCGAAGGCACTGGCGTGAAGAACGGCGATGCGATTCCAGGGCTGATCGGCTGGGAGTACCACGGCGAACCTGCCGACATCCCAGGCTTGGAGGTGGTGGCCGGTGGAACCGCTTGGCAAGGCGGCGTCCATCCTCAGCAGTGGGCGGCGACGATCTATCCCGGGAAGAAAGGGAACTTCGTGTTCAGCGCGTCGACGATCTTTTGGGCGCAGGGACTCAGTTCGCCTCCGGGTCACACGCTGCCCTGGTCGCACTGGAGCCGCCCGCACGGCCCGGACGATCGCGTGCAGCGGATCACCCACAACCTCCTCCGCCGCGCCCTGGCACATTGAGCGCCACCGCCGACACCAGAACACCTCTTCAGCAAATGGCCTACAAGTTGCTGGTAGCACCTCGCTCATAGCGCGCCGCTAGGACTTATCAACTGGCAGCAAGGCGCAACCAAAGCATCCGTCTTGAAGTCACGTTATTTAAGAACTTTGAAGTCACGATACTTGGAACGTCGCGCGATTTAAGAACTCTGAAGTCGCGTCATTTAACAAACGGTCTCCCCCCCGCCCCGCCCCGCGTCGGGGAGAGCCGCGTCATTGACATACGGTCTCCCCCTCGCCCCGCTTCGGGGAGAGGGGGCTGGGGGGTGAGGGGCAAGCGTTACTAACCACGTCTCGACCAACTCGCCGAAGCGAACAGGCACTGAATCACAGAAGGCGCGATCGCCTCGTTACGAAGAGTGAGAAGCAGGAAAGGATAGCTTATGCGTCTGGAAGGTCGTCGGGAAAGTGGCAACGTCATCGACAGTCGCCGAGCCGGAGGTGGGTTGATGATCGGCGGTGGTGGCATCATGACGCTGATCATTCTGTTGCTCGCCTGGATCTTCAATGTCGATCCACGCCCCTTGCTGCAGAACATGCCGCAGGGTGGCCCGGGTGTTCAGAACGAGCAGCCGCTCGATCCGGAGAACGACCCTCAAGCGCCGCTGGTGAAATTCGTCAAGGTCATCCTGGCCGACACTGAGGATACCTGGAGCGAACTATTCAAGCAGCACGTAGGCAAAGCTTACCAACCGGCCCCGCTGCGTTTGTTCTCCGGCTCGGTCAATTCGGCGTGCGGCATGGCGTCGGCGGCTACCGGGCCGTTCTATTGTCCCGGCGACCAGCAGGTGTATATCGACCTCGATTTCTTCGAGGAGATGCGGACCAAATTCAAGGCGCCGGGGGATTTCGCGATGGCTTACGTTATTGCCCACGAAGTCGGCCACCATGTCCAGGATTTGCTGGGGCTGTCGATGCAGGTGCAGGAGCAGCAGGCGCGGTTGAAGTCGCGCGGCGACGAAGCGGAGGCCAATCGGCTGAGCGTCCGCCTGGAACTGCAAGCCGACTACCTGGCGGGCGTCTGGGCCTATCACGCCGAGCGGCGGCAGCCGTTCCTCGAAGAGGGCGACCTCGACGAGGCGCTCAACGCAGCCCAGCAGATCGGAGATGACCGCCTGCAGAAACGCTCCCAGGGCTACATCGTCCCCGACGCGTTCACACACGGCACCTCCGATCAGCGAACCCGCTGGTTCCGCAAGGGCTTTCGCAGCGGCAACTTCGAGGACATGCAGCAACTGTTCGACCTGGCGTACGAAGATCTGTAAGCTACGACGATTTGTAACCTACGAAAATCCGCAGCCAGTGTTCGTCAGGCGTGCACTTCCTCTTCCTCTTCAACTTTGGCGTGGGCCAGGATTTGTTGCTGGATGTTGGGCGGCATGATCTCGTAGTGGCTGAACTCGACCAGGTAACTACCCTGCCCTGCCGTCATGCTGCTGAGCGTGCGGTTGTAGTGCAGTACTTCGCGCATCGGAATCTCGCAGTGGATGACTTGGAATCCGCCGCCGATGGCCTCATTGCCTAGCACGCGGCCGCCGCGGGTACTCATGTCGCTATAGATGTCGCCGACGCTGGCTTCGGGCGTGGTGACATCCAGTTTGACGACCGGTTCGAGCAAACATGGTTTGGCTTGCAAGAAAACGTCCCGGAAGGCCATCGAACCGGCGATCTTGAAGGCAGCTTCGCTGCTGTCGACGTCGTGGTACTTGCCGAAGTGGACTTCGACGGCCACGTCCTGCACCTGGTAACCGGCGATCACGCCGCGCTGCATCCTCTCTTTGAATCCCTTTTCGACCGCCGGCAGAAAGTTCGTCGGAATCGTGCCGCCGACGATCGAGTTGATCCACAGGAAGTTGCAGCTTTCGTCGTAATGCGTTTCCTTCATGTTGGGAAAGCGGCTCTTGCTGGCGAATTCGGCGATGTCGGTTCCCATCGGCAGCGGGAACATGCGAATGTGCACTTCGCCGAATTGCCCGCGTCCGCCGCTCTGTTTGCGATGGCGGTAGTAACCTTCGGCCTCGGCCTGGATCGTCTCGCGGAACGGAATCTTGGGATCGCGCGTCTCCACGTCGAGCTTGTCGCGGTAATGCAGTCGCTCGAGAATCATCTTCAGATGGAACTCGCTCATGCCAGTGATGACCAGTTCGCTGGTCTGGCGATCGCGGTCCAGCCGCAGTGTGGCATCTTCTTCGACCAGTTTGTGTAGAGCGCTGGCCAGTTTGTTTTCGTCACCGCGGCTCTTCGGCGCCAGCGCCAGACCGACCATGGGCTTGGGAAACGGGATGGGGGGGAGTTCAACGTCGCCGAGGATCGTGCCCGTGTGTAAGTCCTCTTGTTTGGCGACGGCGACGATTTGGCCCGCTTCGGCTCGATCGATCGGCGAGGTCTGGTTGCCTTGCATCTCGAGGATCTGCGGCATCTTCAGATTCTTGCGGTTGCCGGCCAGGTGCACCAACTGATCCTTGGCGAGCGTGCCACTGAGGACGCGGATGTAGCTGAGCTTCTGAACAAAGGGGTCGATGTGCGTTTCAAAGACGCGAGCCACCAGTGGCGCGGAGGGATCGGCGCACAATTGGACCGACTCGCCGTCGGGGCCAATACCGCTGCGGCAGAACATGTCGGGCGACGGCGCGCAGCGTACCAGGCCGGCCAGCAGTTCGGACAAGCCGACGTTCATCTTGGAGGAGACGCAAAAGATCGGAATCAGGCTGCCGTTGAGGACCGCGCGGGGCATCAGGCTGCGGAGCTCGACCAGCGTCGGCACTTCGCCATCGAGGTACTTGGCCAGCATGTCTTCGTCGGCTTCGACCAGGCATTCGATCAGGTGCTCGCGCGCCTTGCTCAGGTCGATCAGCGGGCTGGCGATCTGGTCGCCTACTTCCAACACATCCAGCACGCCCTTGAGGTGGCCACTGATGCCGTCGGGCACGTTGATCAGCGCGCACGAGTCACCGAATGCGTCGATGATTTGTCGAACCAGGTTTTGGAAGTCGATCGCTTCGCCGTCCAGACGCGTGATGACCAGCACGTTGGCTAGCCCCGCTTGGCGGGCCGCGTGAAAGACGCGGCGCGTGTTGACTTCGACGCCGGCGTGGGCGTGGATGCAGACCGCGGCGCAGTCGGCCCCGGCCATTGCGCCGATCGTCTGGCCTATGAAGTCGGGATAACCGGGCGTGTCGAGCAGCGAGAAGTGGTGCCCCTGATGTTCGCAGTGCGTGACCTTGGCTTCGACCGTGTGGTGGTGCGTTTTCTCTTCCGGGTCGAAATCGCAGATGCTGGTGCCGTTATCGACGCTGTGTTCCCCGGACACCGCTCCCGTGGCAACCAGCAGCGAATCGATCAGACTGGTCTTGCCACAAGAGCCGTGTCCGCAAAACGCAATGTTGCGACGTTGGCCGACCGTAACTGAGTTGCCCATGGCTGAGTTACCCATGACCGTGCACCTTTCGCCTTTGCGCCGTCAGACTCGTCTTCCTCCAGGCCTTCCCAGGTGGAGTGAAGATGAGTTTGCCGACTCAGTGTCTCGCTCTGCACTTTCTTTTTTGCTGGCGGTCGAGCGATCCAGAAGTGCGAGAAGGCGCTTCGCTCGAACCGACAGCCCGTTCGCTTAGGGTGGACTGGCGGCCACTTCGCGCCGCGCTCTCTTCAGAGTTTCGCCCAGGTCCAATCGGCCCTCGTACAAGGCCCGCCCGACGATGCAGGCGTGGGTTTTCATCTCGACCAGCCGGTCGATGTCTTCGAGCGTCGTGACGCCGCCCGAGGCGATCACCGGTATCGAAGTCGCCCGCTGCATCGCTTCGAGCTGTTCAAAGTTCGGCCCGCTCAGCATGCCATCGCGGGCGATGTCGGTGTAAACGATCGCCGGGATCTGGTCGGTCAGTTGAGCGACGCGCTGGGCCAGTTCGATGGCCGACGTCTGACTGGTCTCGAGCCAGCCATCGGTGGCGACCATGCCGCCGCGGGCATCGATACCCAGCACCAATTGCTTGGGAAATTTGCGCGACATGTTGGCAAACCATTCCGGTTCGCGAAGGGCTCGCGTGCCGATGATCACCCGCGCCAGACCGAGTTCCAGCAGCGCTTCGATCGTCTGCTCGTCGCGCACGCCGCCGCCGACCTGACAGGGAACGCCCGTCTCGGCCACGATGCCGCGAATGGCCGGTTGGTTGATCTGGCTGCCGCTCTTTGCGCCGTCCAAGTCGACCAGGTGCAGGCAAGTGGCCCCGGCTTCGACCCAGCGATGTGCCATTTGAACCGGGTCTTCAGCGAATACGGTTTCGCGCTGGTAATCGCCTTGCTGCAAACGCACGCATTTGCCACCGAGTAAATCGATGGCAGGCCAAATCTGCATGGTCGAACTTTTTCTTTTTTCTAGTTGAGAAGAGGGGACGAGCCTGACAGCGATTCAGTATCGCAGCGCCGCCCAGTCGAAGCAAGCATAGCCGCGGCTCGGGGGGGAGCTGCGGCGACGGTCGACTTGCCAAGGCTTAAGAGATGCCGCGGCTTAAGCAAAGTCGCGACCTAGTCAATGCCGTGGGAAGCCGACCGAGATTACCGACCTACGGGACCTTACCGCTCGCTGCCCAGTGCGCTGTGCACGGCCTGACCGTTGGTGCTCAGGACCTGGGTATTGGTAAAAGAATCGCCGAAGCGCTCGAAGTCGTGGAACTGCCACGCGACGCGTTTCTGCCGCGTGATCTCGATGACTTGAGGGTTCGCCTTGCCCGCATGGCAATTGCCTAGCACGATATTGCCCGACGGGAGCACCTGCAGGGTGGTGACCCAGGCCAGTTCGATGCCAGGCAGGTCGTGCTGCTGGAGCTGCCAGACGACGCGTTTGTCGGGTGTGACCTCGATCACGCCGTGACCGTTGCCGGTCGAAATCAGCGTGTTTCCGTTGGCCAAGCGGAGCGCCGCAAAGCACTGGTTGCCATACGCGTCGACGCCATGGCCGCCGGCGGGTTGCTTGCCGAACAGCGGAACTTCGTATTCCCAAACCGTTTTGCTCGCCGCGTCGTACTCGCGCACCAAGCCGTCTCCTTCGTGACAGACCAAGTAGTTGCCCGAGGCCAGTTTGCGGACCAGCCGCGTATCGCGGTGCGGATGCGGCTTGGAAACCTTCAAAGCGATGCTGTGCGCGATTTGCCCCTGGGCGTCGACTTCGATCAGTCGCGCGCGGCCGCTCTCGGCGATCAGCGTATTGCCATTGGTCAGTCGCTGGAAAGCATGCACCTCGACTGGTTTGCCGTCACTGTTCTGCGCGGCGGAATCGTATTGCCAGACCGTCTCGCCCGACTTGGGATCGACTTCGACCAGCCGCTGCCAATTGGTTTGGTAGAGCACGTGTCCGTTGTCGAGCATGTGCAGATCGTGCAGCGGGCCGATCTTTGCCTTCCATTGGGTTTGTCCGTCTTCACCAATGATTGCAATGCGACCGGTCGACGAATCTGCGCAGAGGATCCGGTGTTTGGGAGCGTCCGAGTCGGCGGCGATGGCCACGGTGCCGCCGGTCTGAGCAAAAAATCCTGCCCACATACAGAAAACCGTCAGGCTGGTTGCGAACAGCCAAAGTCGTTTTGAATTCATGTTCCGCCTGCTGATGAAGGGGTCGGGCGAGGGAAAATGTTTGCCGGCCTGTTCGCGCTTTTGAGAACTTTTTCGCGCCCGGAGCGCGTCTATGAATGACGGTAGCGGGTTCTCTCCCGGTCGCGCCGACACGCGGCGCACGCGGGCGAGCGTCCGCCGTGTCGTTTTTCCGAACGAGTCCTGGCCAAATTGAAGGAAACCGAGCCATGCGAGCCACGCTGCACTCGATCGCGGGCGCAAGTTGCCTGCTGCTGTTGCCTCTGCTTTGTAGCGGTATTGCCCGGGCAAAGCAGGTCCACCTGGATGTCGCCTTGGCGCACCCGACGATGTTACTCAACGACGACGAGAAAAGCGAGAACCACTTGCGGATCGCCCTCCGCGGGTTCGAAACCGACGACAAGTCGGAGCGCACTCCGGTGAACGTGGCGCTGGTGATCGATCGCTCCGGATCAATGCAAGGGGAGAAGATCGAGCAAGCCCGACAAGCGGCCATCCAGGCGCTCGATCGCCTGCACGACGAGGACATCGTCTCGGTCGTCACCTACGACACGGCGGTCGAAGTCCTCGTGCCCGCGACGAAAGCCTCGGACCGTCACGAGATCAAGGATCGCATCCGCAATATCCACGCTCGAGGCAATACGGCCTTGTACGCCGGGGTCAGCAAAGGGGCTGCCGAGGTCCGCAAGTTCCGCAGCGACAAACGGGTCAACCGAGTGATCCTGCTGTCCGACGGGCTGGCTAATGTCGGACCCTCCAGTGCTGCGGAACTCGGGGGGCTCGGCCGCTCGCTGCTCAAAGAAGGAATCAGCGTCAGCACGATGGGGCTGGGCCTGGGCTACAACGAGGACCTGATGAGCAGTCTGGCGATCGAAAGCAGCGGCAACCATACGTTCATCGAAGACGCCGATAACCTGGTCGCCGTCTTCCAACGCGAGTTCGACGACGTGCTGAGCGTAGTAGCCCAGAAGATTCATATCCGCGTCCACATGGCCAAGGGCACGCGGCCGGTAAAGGTGCTGAATTATCCGGCTAGCATCCATGGCCAGGACGTAACGATCGAACTGGGCCAGTTGGTCGCGCGGCAGGAACGCTATTTCGTCATCGAGCTGGAGATCCAGCACGGCAAGAGCGGCACTGCCCGTCCGGTGGCTGAGGTCACGGTCGAATATCAAAACATGACGACCGATACGTCCGATCGGCTGACTAGCTCTGTCGAGGCCAAGTTCACCGATTCGAAAAAGGTTGCTGAAGCGGCGATCAACAAGGCGGTGCTCTCCAGTTGCGTCATTCAGATCGCCAACGAACGCAACCGGCAGGCGACCGAGATCCGTGATCGCGGCGACGTCGGCGGAGCGGAGAAGCTGCTGAAAAAGAACGCCGCCTATCTGGAAGACAACTACCGGCAGTTCGGCGATGAACAGCTCAAGCGCCGCTCGGCACTCAACGCGGCCCAGGCAGGAGCCCTCTCCGACCAGGATTGGAATCGCAACCGCAAGGCGATGCGCGAAGCCCAGGCGTCCGACGCTCTCCAGCAGACCTATTCCGGATCCGGGGCCAAGACACCCTGAAAAGCCTCGCCGGCACTCGACC